>DKOD01000133.1:0-4060 GCA_002469865.1 Alphaproteobacteria bacterium UBA7371
TCATCGATTTTTTCATCATGGGTAAGGGAGACCACCGCTGAGTGACGGTCAATAAAGCCGTCCTTCATGACCTCATCGGGCCAACCGACCACATGCTGGCTGTTGGGAAATCGTTGCTTGGTCACAAAGGCCTCACGTGGGTCCACAACCACCATGTCATGGCCAAGAATGCGCGCAAGCTCTTCCAAATGTTGGGCGATATGGACGGCACCCACACAGATTATTCTCAAATCGGCAAGAAGAGGATTTACAAATATATTAGGGTTTGTGGCTGGGTGTTGGTACGGGCCTGATTTGTTCCCATCATACCATGACGCATCTTTTGCATTGTCCTGGGAAACAAAGAACATTGGCCCACCGTCCAGATCTTGTATCAGGTAACCAGGATGGTTTCGTCCGTCATAGCCATTGGGAAAGACCTTTGCGTTAAATTCTTGCAAAGCGACCTTGATATGACCCCCACATGCAAGACCCACGGCAAAGGCATCTTCATCGGCCACACCATATTCAACCAATGAAAAACCTTGCTCTTCCAATTGAACAGCCTTCATGGCCAAATCATTTTCCACGCAACCACCAGACACAGAACCTGTGATCGCATGGGGTGGGCATATGGCCATGAGCGATCCTGCTGGCCTCGGGGCGGAGCCCCAGGTCTCAAGAACCGTGCCCAAAACAACCCGCTGACCTTGATTTGACCAGTTGATGGCTTGGGCCACAACATCGCGATTGGTAAAGCTCATGGGCGTAGGCTCCTTGCTAGCTCGCTTAGAGAGTGAAGGTTGTGAACAGGACGCAATTCGTCAATATGAGGCATCATGGCCTGGATGCCACGGGCTTTGGGTTCAAACCCATCATAACGCAGCAGGGGATTGAGCCAGGTGATTTTGCGGCTGCGCAAATGCAATCTTTCCATTGCTGTTTTCGTATCCGTCACATCACCACGTTCCAGCCCATCGGTCATGATAATAACATGGGAGCGCGCCAGGGGCATGCTCCGGGCGTGGTTTTTGAGAAATTCCTGCAGGCTTGCCCCAATCTGGGTGCCCCCGGACCAATCACGCACGGCCTTGCCGGCATGGTCTAGGGCCAGGTCCACATCACGGCTGCGCAAAAATTTGGTGATGTGGGTGAGTTTGGTGCCAAAGGTAAACATGTCGACCTTGCGGTGTTTTTGCCCAAGACCATGCATGAAATGAAGAAACATTCGTGCATAGCGCTCCATGGAGCCTGAGATATCCACCAAGATCACCAAGGGCATCAATTCCTGTTTGTTTTTGGTATGGACAAGTTGGCCTGCTTGGAATGGCTGGCGCATTTGGGCTCGGAGGCTTCGGGCAAAATCAGCCTTGCCCTTGTTGGCCCATTGCCGACGGCGTGAATCCAGTCTTGGTAGATGAAGCATCAGGTCGTGAATGGCCAGCATGGCCAGTCGAAATTCCTCTGAACTCATTTGTTCAAAATCTTTTTGCCCGATCAATTCCATGAGGGAAGAGCTGCCCTCACGGTCCATGTCCAATTCTGGTTCTTCGGGTTCTTCCACATGGCGGGGTTGGGAAAATGCATCCTGCACACGCCTTTTGGGTGTTGGCCGCTGATCTTCTTCCTCGCCAGGTTTTTGCGGCATCAAGGGCGATAAGAGCCTTTCAAACAAATCAGGATCCCTGAAAAACATTTGAAAAACTTCATCAAAAACCTGTTGATCTTCTGGCCTTCGAAGCATGCATGCCTTGAGCCCAGCATGAATGGTTTGGCGCTCGCTTATGGGCAAATGGGCAAGGGTTTCGCAGGCTTTGAGGCTGTCGGACACCGAGACATCAAGTCCAGCGCGACGCAAAAGCGCTGCAAATTGGGCAATATTGCTCAAAAAATGCCCGGAATATTCCATGGCTTAATTGCTGAGGTTGCGTTTGGCATTGCGGATAATGGCCTGGAGGTCAGATTGTTGGACCTGTTCAATATCGCTTTGATGTTTGAGCAACACACCCATGGATTGTTGCACAATCTCTGGGTCCAGGGTGAGGGCATCCAGGGCAATAAGGGCCTGGGCCCAATCAAGACTTTCAGCAATGCCCGGATTTTTGATGAGGTCCATGGAGCGGATTTCATGAACAAAGCCAGTAATTGCTGTTGATAATTCATCGGGCAAATCGGGAAAGCGTTTGGAGATAATGGCTTCTTCCCGTGCGCGGCTTGGAAAGTCCAGCCATTGGTACAAACACCTACGCTTTAGGGCATCACTCAATTCACGCGTCCTGTTGGACGTGATCACAACCAGGGGCCGTTGATCGGCATTGATGGTACCCAATTCGGGAATGGTGATTTGGAATTCCGCAAGATATTCCAGCAAAAAGGCCTCGAATGCCTCATCGGCCCGATCAAGTTCATCAATAAGCAGAACCTTTGAATCCTGACCGGTAATACTTGCCAGAAGAGGGCGCTCCAGCAAATATTTTTTGGTGAATAATTGGTCGCTATCAATTGGGGCATGATGGGCTTGTGCCAATTGAATATCCATATATTGGCGGGCATGGTTCCATTCATAAAGTGCTTGCCCTGACTCAATACCCTCATAACATTGAAGGCGGATGAATGAGCTGCAGCTTGCCAATGCCAAGGCCTTGGCAAGTTCCGTTTTGCCAATACCTGCTTCCCCTTCAAGGAGGATTGGTCGGCCCATGCGGGATGCCAAAAAAATGCTTGTCGCCAAATCTTCTGGGCAAACATACCCATGCTGACCAAGCAGGGATATGACATCTTTGGGTGATGGAAAATCCATCATCATCTTCTAGGAAAAATAAACGATGACAAAGGCGGCCACGGCGGCAGCCAAAGCCGTCATCCAAGCCCATTGCGGGATGCCACCAGAGGGCACCTCTGGATTGGGCATGTTGTTGGCAGGTGCCGGTTCATCACTCATCTGTGGAACATCCTCTGATCCATGTTCCAAATTTGTGGAAGCGGGGGTCACCAATTCGGCAAAGCGATCGAAAAACTGTTCAGCAAGCTTGCGCGCCACTGGGTCAATCATGCGTTGGCCAAGCTGAGCCAATTTGCCAGAGACGGCTGCATCCACATGATAAGTCATCAGGCAGCCTTCATCATGATCTTGCAGCTTAACCTTTGCTTCACCTCGAGCGGAGCCTGCCGCACCGCCAGAACCACTTCCAACCAATGTGTAGGATTCTGGTACGACAATATCCTGCAACTCGACCTTGCCGTTAAATTTGGCAGAGACAGGACCAATTTTGACGCCCACCGTGGCGGTTAAATGGGTGTCATCTTCGGCGTCCAAAGACTGACAGCCTGGAATAGCTTGGCGAAGAACTTCTGGGTTGTTCAAGGCCTCCCAGACCGTTTGACGGTCTGCTGGCAAAATGCGTTCACCTTCTAGTTTCATGATTTGTCCCCGAGACGCCCAATGAGGCTTTTTATGTTGCTATGGTTATATCTAATCGCCTTTTCTGCCATGACCATGCAAGCGCCATTGCGCAAAATATTGAGAAAGGACCTTGGAATGACTTTGACGGCACAGATCGTCTTGTTGATGGTGACCATGCCCGCCATGGTATTTGCCTTTACCTTATCGGTTTTGTTTGACGACAAAAGCTCATGTTTCCTCAACGTCACCATCGCTGATAGCCCTGAAGAGCACCAAAAAGGTCTGATGGGTCAATCGCCGGAACAGATTGGTGATGGAATGTTGTTTGTGTTCTCATCCAACGCGCCCAGGCGCATATGGATGAAAAATACGCCGACGCCTTTGGATGTGTATTTTTTTGACCAAGGCCAGCGTATGGTGGGCTTTTACCCCAATGCTGAGCCTTTTAACGAAACATCCTTTGGGCCTGACAAGCCGGTTCGCTATATTCTTGAAACGGTGGCCAATAGGCTCGAAAAACCTGTGGTGATGATCAGCGCCATGGGGCAAAAAAATGAGCCTCCCTGTCGTTAATTATATCAACGAACGGCTCTTCTTGAATGAGTGGGCGCATTGTGGCATCAGATCGCTTCCGTCGGGGCGTAGCGCAGCCTGGTAGCGCATCTGGTTTGGGACCAG
>DKOD01000133.1:4388-6303 GCA_002469865.1 Alphaproteobacteria bacterium UBA7371
ATCTCTCCGCCCCGACCATTTTTATAAAATTCACAAATTGTTTTGACTTTGGCCTGACGTTGTTGTTCACGGTGGTTCTTGGTGCAGCCGACATAATCAGAGGTGGCTTATGCTGTTGGTCATTGGTCGCTCCTGGGCGCTTTTCCTAGGTCTTTTTTTGCTCTTGGTTGGTAATGGCTTGCAGGGAACGCTGCTGGGTGTTCGGTCCCAGATTGAAGGTTTTTCTACCATTCTTTCCGGTGTCATCATGGCGGCTTATTTTGCTGGCTTCTTATTTGGTGTCTTCTGGGCATCACGCTTCATTAGGCGGGTAGGGCATATTAGGGTGTTTGCCGCCATGGCCTCACTGGCCTCAGCAACCATTTTGGTGATGGGGTTGTGGGTTTCTCCTTGGGGTTGGCTTTTTATGCGGCTTTTAACTGGCGTGGCATTTGCCTCGGTTTATGTGGTGGTTGAAAGTTGGATCAATGAAGAGGCCACCAATGAGACCCGGGGCCAATTATTGGCGGTGTACACAATTGTGTCCGTGGTCGGCCTATTGAGCGGGCAATTTTTGTTGAATGTGGCGGGGCCAGATACCCTGGAATTATTTTTGGTGACGTCGCTTGTGGTGTCTCTATCCCTCATACCGTTGCTTCTGACAGTGGCGCCTGCCCCTGCTTTCGACCATCCCTCGGAAATCAAGCTTCGCGATCTTTTTCATGCATCACCAGTTGGCGTTGTGGGCACTTTTATGTCGGGCCTACTTATTGGCTCTTACTTATCTTATTCAGCCGTTTTTGCCACCGATATTGGCCTTACCCCAGCGGAGGTATCAATTCTCATGGCCTTAATATGTGCCGCCGGTGGCATCTCACCCTGGCCCCTTGGAAGGCTTTCAGACCGAATGGATAGGCGGATCATGATTTCCGCCATGATGGGCTCAAGTTTTGCCATCACCATCATCGCTGGGGGTCTTTATGATGTGGAAGTGCTTGGGTTGAACGGGTTGCTTGGGGTTTATGTATTGGCTGCGGCGACCGCATTTTCGCTTTATGGCCTGTCTGTGGCCTATACCAATGACAATCTTGAAGCGGAACAAATGGTGGCCGCATCGGCCATCCTTCTTCTGATCAATGCATGTGGTGCGATTATTGGTCCAATAGGGGCAAGTTTGTTTCAGGAAATGTTTGGCGTTTCAGGGCCTATATTTTTTATTGCCGCTTCATGTTTGGCCATGTTTGTCTTCACATTATTCCGGATGCTTCAGCGCGCTGCCCCGCAAATTGATGACCGCACTGTTTATGCCCAATCGCCAATCAGAGCCACGGTGGTGATGACTTCCATGGCCCAACAGCTATCCCAAGATGTTACCGCGGAGCAGGCAGAAGAAGATGAAGAAAGTGAGCGCCAAGCACGTGAAGAAACGGTTTAGTTTTGGTATTTGCCCCGAGGCAAAGGTCTGTCATATCAAACAAAGAAGTTTTGAATTTCTGTTTGGGGTAAGGTGATGAGAGCAAGATTATACCGGCCTGCGAAAAGCAGCATGTCATCAGGCCATGCCAAAACCAAAAATTGGGTCATGGAATTTGTTGCCGGCAATAATTTTAAGCGTGACCCGCTTATGGGCTGGAATGGTTCGACCGACACCACGGACCAAACGATTTTGCATTTTGATCAATTGGAAGATGCACAACGATACGCCCAGGAAAATCATATTGAGTTGGTTGTGGAAGAGAGTGCACATATGCCCCGCAAACCAAAATCCTATGCTACCAATTTTGCATTTGGACGCAAACAACCTTGGACCCATTGAGGTTACCGCCGCCAAAAAAATCTGATAGGCACCACAATCTCATGCGCCCGTAGCTCAACTGGATAGAGCACGTGACTTCTAATCTCGGGGTTGCAGGTTCGAGTCCTGCCGGGCGCACCA
>DKOD01000133.1:6651-6984 GCA_002469865.1 Alphaproteobacteria bacterium UBA7371
CTTGCAATGCAAAAAAACCGGACCCTGTTTTGGTGTTTGACCTTGCATGAATGATTTTGTGAAATTGAATATAGCTTGAGCAGTTTTGGCTGGCTCGATTGAGATACTCTGATCGTGAGGCAAGGAAAATATGCCAGCTTACCGACGGTTAATGGGCGACATGAATTGCTTAGAGGATGTGACCATCACCTTGCTTGCCAAAGGCAATATTCATTGTCGACGTTATGAATTGGGCGCCGATGCTGAGCATTATGGCAATATTTTTGCCGATGAGGCGCAGCTCTCAGGAACTTTTTTTGGGGATATCCACGCCAAATTTGTGTTGCTTAAGCC
>DKOD01000048.1 GCA_002469865.1 Alphaproteobacteria bacterium UBA7371
CCCCACACCAGATGTTGCCAGGCCCATGGATGCCATGCGTCGGGTAACGATTTTTGCTGGGTCCCAGGGCGCCAGCTTTTTTGGTCCCGAACTCACCAAGGCGCTGATGCCGTTATTTTTGGAGCGCAAGGACAACCTCGAAATCTGGCATCAGGTTCGCCAGGAAGATTTGGATGAGGTACAAAAATTATACCTTAATGCCGGTGTCCATGCGACGGTGGCGGTGTTTTTTAAGGACCTGCCACAACGCCTCAAAATCACCGATGTTGCCATAGCACGTGCCGGCGCTTCCACCGTTGCTGAGTTAACACTCTTTGGCGTTGCTTCGGTTTTTGTTCCATTGCCTGGAGGCCTTGACGCCCAGCAATCCATCAATGCTGAGGCCCTTGTGGCCCAGGCAGGGGCTTTCATGGTGGATCAACATGACTTTGATGAAGAAAAATTGTTGGGCCATATCCGAAAGCTTTTGGAAGAGCCTTCCCATTTGCAGGAGGTTCGTGCCGCCATGAAGGATATGGCAAAACCTCATGCGGGATCGGAATTGTCAGATTTGATCCTATCACAGGTTGGAGAGAGAGAATGAATGCGTTTCCTTTGGAAATTGGCATCATCCATTTTGTAGGGATTGGCGGCATTGGCATGTCCGGTATTGCCGAGGTGATGCATAATCTGGGCTATCAAGTTCAAGGTTCTGATATATCAGAAAGCGCCAACGTGCTTCGCCTAAGGGGTTTGGGTATTCATGTGGTGGTGGGTCAAAAGCGCGAAAATGTCGTCAATGCCGAGGTTGTGGTGGTTTCCTCAGCCATCAAAGATGACAACCCTGAATTGCTGGAGGCCCGGGCAAAATTTATTCCCGTGGTGCGCCGCGCAGAGATGTTGGCGGAATTAATGAGGCTTCGTCAGGCCATCGCCGTGGGGGGCACCCATGGCAAGACAACCACGACCTCCATTGTGGCCACCCTGCTGGATGGTGGTGGGTTTGATCCAACCGTCATTAATGGCGGGATCATCAATGCCTATGGAACCAATGCGCGTCTTGGTACCGGAACCTGGATGGTGGCCGAGGCAGATGAATCTGATGGCACCTTTATCAAACTTCCAGCCACCATTGCTGTGGTCACCAACATAGATCCAGAACATCTTGATCATTACGGCACCTTCGAACAGGTCCGTGCGGCTTTCCAGCAATTTGTGGAAAATGTTCCCTTTTATGGTTGTGCGGTGATGTGCACCGACCACCCTGAGGTGATTAAGCTTGTGGGCAATATCACCGACCGGCGTATCATCACCTATGGCTTCAACCCCCAGGCCGACATTAGGGCCAGGAATGCCCAATGGCGCAATGGCCAAATGAATTTTGATGTTCGTATTTCTGACCGACGCAGCCGACAAGTTGAAGAAATGCTCGGGCTATCTATCCCCATGCCGGGGCTGCATAATGTGCAAAATGCCTTGGCCGCAATTGCCGTGGCGTTGGAGGTTGGTATTTCGCCAGCACAAATCAAGGACGCCTTGGCCAAATTTGGTGGTGTGAACCGCCGTTTCACCCTTGTTGGGCGTTGGAACGACATCGATATTGTTGATGATTATGGCCACCACCCGGTGGAAATTTCTGCGGTCTTGCAGGCAGCACGTCAATCATCTTCTGGCCAGGTGGTGGCCGTTGTGCAGCCCCATCGCTATTCTCGTTTAAAGGCCCTGTTTGAAGATTTTTGCATTGCTCTTTCAGAAGCTGATGAGGTTGTGGTGGCGGATGTTTTTGCCGCGGGTGAACAACCAATTGCAGGGGCATCCAAAGATGATCTTGTTCGTGCGTTGGAGGAGCGGGGTCATCGCTCGGTGGTTGCACTGGAGGGGCCAGAGGACTTGCCAAGCCTTATCCGCAGCCGTGCCCGACCAGGTGATGTGGTGATGTGTTTGGGGGCTGGTTCCATCAGCCAATGGGCCCGAAAATTGCCAGAACAATTGGCCGAGGGGGCAAGCATCGAGGGATGATGGATCTGGACGACATGGTCATGCAGGATCGACCGGGCGTTAAACTAACCGAGTTTGCCGATCTGTCGGGATATTCCTGGTTTCGGCTGGCTGGCAGAGCGCGGCTTTTGGCCGTGATAGAAGATGATCATGCGTTATCCAATTTTTTGATTGGCCTGCCTGACGAGATGCCCATGGAGGTTTTGGGCCTGGGGTCCAATGTTATCATTAGGGATGGCGGTATTCCTGGTGTGGTGATCAAGCTAGGGCGTGGTTTTCGTTTCCTTGAGCGGCGTGAAGCCAACCGTATTCGTGTTGGTGCCGGTTGCCTGGATGCACAAGTGGCCCGCTTTGCGGAGGCTGAGTCGCTTGCGGGCTTTGAGTTTCTGTCAACAATTCCCGGCAGCATTGGCGGTGCTGCGATGATGAATGCTGGCGCCCATGGTGGGGCATTCCATGACCGTTTGGTGCATTTGGAGGCGGTGGACCGCCATGGGCAATTTATCACCCTAAGGCCGGATCAAATTGGCGCTTCCTATCGGCAAACCAATATTGAACAAGGGCTTCTGGTAACCGGGGCGCTGTTGCAGGGGGAGCCGGCCGACCAAGATGAGGTTTCCCGGCGCATGGCAAGATTCCAAGAGGAGCGGCGCCAAAGCCAACCCAGCCGGGAAAAAACCGGTGGCTCCACCTTTAAAAACCCAAAAGAAGCCAAAGCTTGGCAATTGATTGATGAGGCGGGATGTCGGGGGCTACTTCATGATGGTGTGCGGGTTTCACAAAAGCATTGCAATTTTCTGATCAATGAAAACGCCACCAGGGCCAATGCCATTGAAGAGCTTGGCGAGATGGTGCGGGAAAAAGTTTATGCCACATCAGGCGTGAGCCTTGAATGGGAAATACGCCGCTTGGGGGCCTTGGCATGATGGCTGCGGGCAAAAGAAAAGTTGTGGTCTTGTTGGGGGGGACTTCCAACGAGCGCGATGTATCGCTGGTGGGTGGTGAGGCCTGCGCCAAAGCGCTTGAACGGCTTGGCCATGAGGTTGTTCGTCTGGACCCCAAATTGGCTGGTTATGGCATGCTTTTTGGGCGCGACGATGTGGTGGTCTTCAATGGCCTTCATGGTGTTCCTGGCGAGGATGGGGCAGTCCAGGGTCTTTTGGAAAGTCTTGGGCTTGCTTACACCCATTCCGGCGTGAATGCCTCCAGCGTTGCCATGAACAAGCAGCAAACCAGAATTTTGCTGTCCGAGGCAGGCCTTCCGGTGGCTAAGGGCATGCAAGGCAGCTGGGCGGAGCTTACCGAAAGTGCGGCCATGGAATTTCCATTCGTCCTCAAACCGTTATGCGATGGGTCCAGCGTGGGTGTTTATGTGGTGATGAATGGGGATGATTGGCAAAAATTGCCCCGTGGAACGCATCCTGCAGACCAATTATTTCTTTGTGAGGCTTATATTGATGGGCCTGAATACACAGTGGCGGTGATGGATGGCCGCCCCTTGACGGTTACCGAAATTCGGGTGGCCCAGGGGTTTTATGATTATCGGGCAAAATATGAAGAGGGTGGTTCGCAGCACATATGCCCCGCCGATATGCCTGAAGATATCAAGCTGGAATGCATGGGCCTGGCTGCTAAAGCCCATCACATTCTTGGTTGCCGGGGGGTTAGCAGAACAGACTTCCGGTTGGATGAACATGATGGGTCTTTGTATGTTCTGGAGATCAACACCCAGCCTGGCATGACGCCCACATCCCTAGTTCCAGAGCAAGCACAAGCCATGGGTATCTCTTTTGATGATCTGGTCTCCTTTATGTTGGAGGATGCTTCATGCGGCAGATAGGACCCAGCAACAACACTGGCTCCTTTGCGGGGTTAAAAAGAACGCTTCGCCGACCAGCTTATTATTGGGGCCTGCGAATGGGCTTGTTCGCAGTCATTATTGGGCTGGGTTTTGCGGTGGTGATGCTGGTACCTTGGGCGGTTTATTATGAGGAGAAGCTTGGTCAATTTGAGGATTATCTCGCCCGCGAACATGACATGAAATTGCAGAAGATTCTGGTGGCGGGCCGTCGGGGTCTTGATCAAGATGAAATTCTTGATCTCATGGGCGTGATTGAAAATGAGCCCATGTTGCGGCTGGATTTGCATGCCATTCGCGATCGTCTTTTGACCCACCCAGTCATTCGGGAAGTATCGGTACGCTATGTTGAGCCAGACACTTTGTTGGTGACCTTGGAAGAGCGTTTGCCCATGGGCGTGTGGATTGATGGAGGCTTGCCCAAATTATTTTCCCATGATGGGCATGAATTGGGTGTTATGGAGGTTGATCATGAAGATCTGCCCCGCTTTGCAGGTCCTGGTGCACCGGAGGCCGCATCGGAATTGATGAATATGCTTCTGGATTACCCAGAGATCGGCAAACGCCTCTCTCTGGCCATTCGCATAGGACATCGACGTTGGAATTTGCGGCTTGATTCCGGCCTGGAGATACTTTTGCCAGAAGCCCGCATGGCCGAGGCTTTGGCCCGCATCACCAGCATGCAGGAGGAAGAAGCTATTTTGGACCGGGATCTTTCATCAATTGATGCGCGGCTTGATGATCGCTGGTTTTTGAAGCTGAGCCCCCGGATTCGCGAGCAATTGTCCCAAAAGGAGCGTGCTTAGATCATGGCCCAGGGAACCAAAAATGGAATTGTTGCGGTGGTTGATGTTGGTTCCACCCATGTTGCTTGCCTGGTTGCCCGGGTGGCGCCATCGGCTGATGGCCATTCGCCAGACATCCATGTCACCGGTGCGTCCCATATCAAGAGTGAAGGTGTGGGGGCTGCAGGCGTGACCGACCTAAAGGCGGCAGAAAAAGCCATAAGAACCGCGATAGATTCCGCTGAGCAGCGTGCTGGGGTTACCTTAGAGCGGGTGGTGGTGGCATCCAATGCCGGGAAGCCCAAGGCAAGACTTATCACCACGGAGTTGGATTTGGGCGGTGGGGCCGCAACGCCTAGGGAAATCAGGTTGCTTGACGCCCATGCCAGGCGCAGTGCGGCAGAAGATGGCTCTGTGCTTATGCATTTTATCAGGCGGTATTACAGCGGTGATGATGGTGAGCGCCTGGATGATCCTGAGGGCATGCGCTTGGCAACATTGTCAGCAGATTATTGCCTTGTGGAAGCAGACCAACATGCTTGGGCAAATTTATCAGCCTGTGTGGAAGCGTCCCATGTGAAAATAGCAAAGCGTGTCGTGTCACCCCTGGCTGCTGCGACCGCCTGCCTGTCCGCAGATGAAATACATCAGGGTGTGGTCTGTATCGATATTGGTGGGTCTGCCACGTCTTTTGCGGTTTTTGAGGATGGTGCCTTGATTGATGTTGGGCTCATCCGCATTGGTTCGCAACATATCACCAATGACATTGCCATGGGCCTCAACATCACCATGGAAGATGCAGAACATCACAAAATGCTCAATGGTAATGCCATGGCCGCATCAGATTTTGTCGATGAAGCCGATGGTGAATTGCTTGAAGGCCGCCCTTCCGGTGGGGGAGGTCGCCAGATTTCTATCAGGCGGGGCGATTTAAACATGATCCTTAGGGCACGGGTTGATGAAATCCTTGACATGGTGGAGCAAAAAATAGGCGCCGATAATTTTGGTGGCCGTATCAGGAATATCGTGATGAGTGGTGGAGGCAGCCGTCTGCACGGTCTGGAGCTTTTGGTGCAAAGTCGATTTGGCTTGCCTGTTCGCCTTGGCCGTCCAGAAGTGATTCGTGGTATGCCGGAGGTGTTGAATGGTCCAACGGGTTGTGTGCTTGCAGGATTGCTGTTGCTGGCTGCCGATGCGCCCCAGGCTCGTTATGCCGGTTTGTCCGGCGGCACCGAGTCTGGTTTGTGGACACGTTTTGGCCATTGGTGGACAGAAAATTTTTATTAATATGGGGCACTAGTTACCGCCCCATACATGTTGGAGTCGAATGATGGTTAATCTTAATGTCGTCCAGCCTCAGGAATTGCAGCCGCGTATTACCGTGTTTGGGGTCGGTGGCGCGGGTGGAAATGCGGTCAACAACATGATCCGCTCCAGCTTACAAGGCGTGGAATTTGTCGTTGCCAACACCGATGCCCAGGCCCTGTCCTTGTCCGAGTCCCAAAACCGCATCCAGCTTGGCCGTGAGGTGACACAAGGGCTTGGGGCTGGTTCAAAGCCTGAATTGGGGGCTTCTGCGGCAGAGGAATCCCTGGACCAAATCGAAGGTTTTCTTGACGGTATTCATATGTGTTTTATCACCGCCGGCATGGGTGGTGGCACGGGCACTGGTGCGGCACCGGTGATTGCCAAAGCGGCAAGAGAACGTGGTATTTTGACAGTCGCAGTGGTCACCAAACCATTTATGTTTGAGGGCAAGCGCCGCATGGCCACGGCTGACCAGGGTTTGGCATCCCTCCATGGCATGGTGGATATTTTGGTGGTCATTCCCAACCAAAATTTGTTCCGCGTTGCCAACGCCCAAACATCATTATTGGAGGCCTTCAAACTTGCTGATGATGTGCTTCATGCTGGTGTCCGTTCGATAACTGATTTGATGATCATGCCTGGTCTTATCAATCTGGATTTCAACGATGTGCGCACGATCATGGAAGGAATGGGCAAGGCCATGATGGGCACTGGTGAGGCTGAAGGAGAGGGCCGTGCCAGGAAAGCCGCCGAAGCTGCTGTCTCCAACCCGCTTTTGGATGATATTTCCCTATTGGGCGCTAAGGGTGTGTTGATCAACATCACCGGTGGCGAGGATTTGAGCCTTATGGAGGTTGAGGAAGCAGCTGAGTTCATCCGCAATGAGGTGGATGAGGATGCGGTTATTATTCTTGGCTCCACCCATGACACAAACATGACTGGCACCATGAGGGTTGCTGTTGTGGCCACGGGTCTTGGTGATGATGATATTCAACCTGCCCAGCTGCCACCGCGTGCTCATGCACAACCAGAGCCAAAAGACGAAGA
>DKOD01000013.1 GCA_002469865.1 Alphaproteobacteria bacterium UBA7371
AAAATTCACAAACAACAGCTGGTTCTTGGACCTTAAAAGCCCCCATCCACAAGCACAATCTTAGAGATTAATGTTGCGTGACCCAAAATGGGTCACTCTTTCTTCCGGTGGTTTCGGGGGCGTGTTTATCTGAAAATTCAAGGAATGTTTATTCGCAAATTGGGATATTTGTTTTGGAGTTACCATGTCTCGTTTTTTAAGCGTGGAACAAGAGCGTTTGCTTATTGCCAACATTCAATTGAACCAATGCACCAAAAGCCAACTTGATCTTATTGATGCGTTCCAGCCTTTGGTGGGCCAGTTCATGCGTCGGGTTAAAGTCCGTGGTGGCTTTGAGCGGGAAGACCTTCTTCAAGAAGCCAACCAAACCATCATTGAGACAGCCTATGAATTTGATCTTGAGCGATCTTATCAGGGCCAGCCGATCCGATTTGCGAGTTTTTTGATGCACCGCTTGAGAAGCACCATGCAACGTGTGGTCCGGGACCAAACCGACGTGATACAGCGACCTGCACGCAACACCAAGCACGAGGCGGCCCGGGTGGTCCATGGGGAAGATCTCATGGACCAACAACGTACCTTATTCGACATACTTAAGGCGCCGGAGCCAAACCCAGAGCAGCTCCTCATTGCCCAACAGGAAAGGGCCCAAATGCGCAGAGCGGTCGCCTGCGCCATGCGGGTCTGTGAAAGACCTCAATGGCAGAAAATCAAAAAATGGAGTCGGGATAGAATGGCCAAAAAATCCCCTTGTGCAGGCACCAGGAAAGCTCTTCAGGCCGGCCGGTCGGCCATTGGAAATCGGGCCACGCCGTGATTTCAACGCTCAGCAATTACCTGTTTCCTGGGCTTGAGGATTTTGCCCATCAGGAAAGGGGTTTGGCTTCCCTCATCGCCAACCAACGGCGATGGATGACGATCTCCATTCTCACTCATGGCCTATTTATATTGATGCTCATCATGAGTCTCGCCATGGGTAGAGGTGAGGACCGTTTTTTTGCAGTTTCCGACGACGGGCGCCTTTATCCTGTTTTGCCCAGCAGCAGCAAGCAAACCGCTGATATCAGGGCGATGTCTTTCGCAAGGGAGGTGTCCATGGCTTTGTTGAATTATGACTTTCTGGACATGGGGTATGTTCACAAAAATTTGCGTAGCCTTTTTACCCAAAAGGGTTGGGACAACTACCGCACGGCACTGGACAAGGCTGGCATCACTGATGACGTTAAAAAAGAACGCCTCGTGATGCGCTCGGTGGAGGCAAAACTTCCTGACATCATTCAGCGCCACGATGATGGCCGCCTGCGTCTCCAGGGCGAGGTTGTTACAAGGATATTAGGCCCCAGGATCGATAGCAGCCACAAGATGGAGGTAACAGTTACCCTTACGCCAAAGCCTTTTGCAAATCCCCACGGCTATTTGGTGGAACGCATTCAGGTGTTGCGGGGATGGAAGTAAATCTCGGCGAGTTGGACATGGTAAGTGAGAAATTGGAGCTTGCCTACATGAAGCCCATGATGAGGGCAGGCCTCACGGCATGGCCTAAAAAAACCGCCCATGCCTATGCAACCACCAGAATTTTGGAAGGTTGGGTGTGCCTATTGCAGGCTGGACCTTGCCCTTCTTATTTCTATCTCTTTGGCCATATCCGGGCGCCTAAGCCCATGATCAATGCTTTGCTATCAGTGGGTCGTCCTTGCCCAATCATGGGCCAAGGCCGGACCATTCTGGCCCATTGGTCGAAGGAAAAATATGCAGGCCATGCTGTCGCCCAAGCCTTCTTGGCTTCAGACTTTTGACCATGACCATCAGGCCATTAAACCTTTCCGGTCATGGTCTTTGGCCTTTGGTGCTGGGCCAGGATCAGTTGCTGCGTCATCAATTGGTCATGGGCACCACCGGGTCTGGAAAAACAGAATATCTGCTTCGGCTGGCCGAGCAACAGGTCATGCATGGCGGAGGCTTGTTGCTGGTTGATGGCAAAGGCGAGCGGCCATTGGTCAACCGTCTTGCCGGCATTGTGCATGAGGCCGGTCGCCTGGATGATTATTTTGTGTTGGATTTTGGCGAGGATGCCCCGACCAATCGTTTTAATGCCCTGGCCACGGCCACATCCGATGATGTTACGGAATTCATGGTCCAGATGATGGATAATCCAGGCCATATGGATGTCTGGAAGGCCAGATCCATGGCCCTCTTACGCGGGGTGGTGGCTTGCGCCGTGGACATGAGGGGACCCGATTTTGTGCCGGATTACGCCCGATTACGTAGGATGTTGAATTTGAACAATTTGGTCTTTCTCGTGACGGGCAAAAGGATGGAGGGTGAGGAGGCCCATGCGCCCACCGAGCGGATCCGGCCAGAAAGCATGGCCCGCCTTCGCGCCTATTTGGATGCGCTTCCAGGTTTTCGCTGGACCAGGTCCAACAGCCCGCATCGCCTGTCGGGTGAAGCGGTGGCGCAGCATGGCTATCTTTTGTCCAATTTGTTCCGGGTCATGGATGACCTGGTTCATACCTTTGGCCATTGTTTTGGGGATGGGCCTGGCGACATCGACATGATCGATATCATGGACCGCCATCGGGTTATGCTGGTGTTGCTTCCTTCCTTGTCGCGTTCCCCTGAGGTGGTTCGGGCCCTTGGTCGCCTGGTTCTTGGCGCCCTTCGTGGCGCCATGCGGGTCAGGCTTAAATCAGGGCCACCAACCACTGAAATTCCAGCCAATTTGGTGATCATGGATGAGGTGGGTGCCTATGCCATGCCAGGGCTTGATATGATGGCTGCTCAGGCACGTTCCTTGCGACTTGGCATGGTGTTTGCCACCCAGACACTCTCCTCCCTGCAACATGCCGGCAAGGAACTGTCAGAGAATATCCTTGGCAATTGTGGCACCAAGATATTCTTGCGATGTGAAGACGCCTTTGCGACCTCCGAACTTGCCCGAAAGATTTCACCAATTATTGCGGAGGTAACCCATCAACAGGTCCGCCGTAATTTGTTTTCCTTTCATGATTGGGCCACCACGGGAATTGCAAAATTGGAACCCAAAAGCCAATTAGATTATCGGGCTCTTTGCCACCTACGACCGGGGGAGGGATATTTGATCCGGGGTGTGGGTTTTAGAAAAATGCGTTTTGCTAGGGCCAAATCAAAGCCCATGCCTTTCAGCCCTATGCGCCATGGGATGCTCCATGGGTTTCAACCCCCAGGGCTCTAATGGAAGACGGTTTCACCGGTTATTTTTTTGGCCTGTCAGAAAGACTTTGGACCGGGCTTTCCCAGACGGTTCTCATGCCCGTATTTGCCAGCATGTCGGCCATGCTTTTGTTGGTCATGCTGATCATGACTGCCTTTGGCCGGGGTGTGCTGGTTGCTCCGGTTGCTTATCGTTTTGCATTGAGCATCTTACTGCTCACCCCGGTGCCAGGAAGTATTCTTCCCCTTGGTGCTGAGCTTCTTCGTCAACTTCTTGATGCCAGCACCACAATTGCCCAGGCCGTGCAAACACAACAGATGCAATTACCGTCAAACCAACCCAACATCGCCAATGCTTTGGCGGCGGTTGAAGCAGAGATGGAGACCCGAAAAGCCCTATTGGTTGAAGCCTGCCTCATTCTTGCCCCAAGACCTGAATATTGCGGCGGTCCGGCTGCAGTTTATGCCGACATTCTTACCCTTGATGCAGCCACCAATGTTGCTAGTGACATCAAAAATTTTGTGGCCACGCCCGCCCAATCACTGGCTGCCATGGTCGCCTTTGAACAGAAAAGTGACCCTCAATTTCTTGCCAACCTTCTTGTGGATGCGCAGGCGCAAACCGCTGCAAGCCTCACTTTGCGCAGAAATAATATCCATGCAGAACCTCTGGGTAATGATTTTGGCAATTGGTTTTCTTACCCCATGGTGCGTTTTGGTGAGATCTTAACCCGAGGCCAGCAAATATTTCGTGAAGTTGCGGTTCGGCCCTCTTGGCCCAATTTGCATGAAAGCAATCTTCTTAATGCAGGCCTCAGCAGGGACCAAGCCAATCGGCTGTTGGCAATGATGGATGCTTTGGATGCAGGACAGCAGCAAGCACCCATGCTCCATGCCGATGCCTTCGGCACTTGGGTTGCGGTTCTGCGGGAACGCAATGATGATGACGGCCCAGGCATCCGGGCTGCCCTTTTGAACCAAATCCTAAGGGAAGTTGGAGAAGGTAACGGCACCAGCAATTTTGTGGTTCGTGCCGGCCGAATTGGCAGTTTGATGATGGCTGTTTCGTCGGATTGGCTCACCGGTGTCGGTGCCGGCAATTGGCTATCTGATGCGGGTTTCGGGGCCACTGGCCGCGCGCTTGGTGCCTCATCGATCCGGGTCTTTGGTTCTGATCAAGGCGCACAATTGGGGGCAAGCCTTGCCCTATTATTGCCTGATAAGGCCTGGGCGGTGACTCTTGGTGTGGTTGGGGCCTTTGTGGCCTATGCCATACCTCTGGCCCTGCAGCTTGCCTGGGCCACACTTACCTTGATGATGTTCTTGGCCATCGTAAAGATATTGGTTTTGGCACCTATTTTGCCCATTTATCCCTCGGTGGGAGATACCATATTGAAGTTGATTTCCTTCGTGGCCTTGGCCCCACCCGCCATGATGTTGGGTTTAGAATTGTTTTTGCTGGTAAGCATTTTTGTGGATGATGCGATCCTCTTGCCCATTTCTTATTTGCTGCCAAGCATTGGAAGCCCCGTGGCGGTGGGGCTTTTGCTGATCATGACCTTTGCGCTCCAGTTTCGCTTTATCTTGGCGCTCTTGGCACGCACCACAACTTTCTTACGTTAAGCTTGCTGAACTCTTGTGAAGTATTACCTACAGCGGCAGGTAACTCATGGAGCCGTTTTGATGAAATATCTTGCTGTACTTGCTGTCATTACCGTCGCGCCATTGGCCATGGCCGACGTGATGCGTTATCAATGCGATATGGCCGATGGCAACAAAGCGACCTTTCAAACGGGCCCAGAGGTTTGCGCTTTTAATGGTCAGCAAGGCCAAACCCGTCCCTATGGCCAATGTTTTATCTCAAACCCGCAATTGCGCATTGTTACGCTCAATACGCGTACCGGTGAGATCACTTATGAAGACACCGATAATGACAAGGTGACCAAGGGAATCTGCAAGAGCTGATTGCCTGCTATTTGCCTTGTCGTTGTTCATTCTTGATGCCATGGTTTTTTTATATTGTTTCTTCAGCCAAGGCCTTTTTTCATGAATTGGAGCCCATTTAAAAGCCTACATCGGGATATTTATTTTGTGTCCTGGGAGCTTTTTAAAATCATGATTCCCACCTTGTTGGTGGTGAAGCTATTTGACATGGCCGGTGGTGTTGCAGCCTTGGCATGGGCCATGGGCCCAGCCATGCAGCTCATTGGGCTGCCCGATGATACCTCAATTGTGTTGACGACCATCATGCTGACCAATGTTTATGCAGGGTTCATCATCATGGCGGGGATGGAAAGCCTCACTGAATTGACCATGGCCCAGGCCACATCAATCGCGATATTTTTGCTGATCGCGCATGGTTTGCCTGTCGAGTGCATGATTACCAGAAGGGCCGGGGTTCGATTAAGGGTCATGGTGCCATTCCGGATTGTGATGGCATTCTTGGCCGCGGGGCTTGTCCATTGGATCGCGACACCCCTTGGCATCATGCAGGATCCTGCGGCCATTCAACTACCAGCCATGGATTCTGACCCAACATTGCTTGGTTGGTTGGTCGACCAAACCCTGGGCCTGATTTTTATCCAAGCAATCATTATTGTCTTGCTGGCCTTTTTGGCATTGCTGAAAGTCATCGGGGTGGAGCGGCTTATCAAGATTGCACTTACTCCTTTTTTGAAGATGCTTGGCATTGGTGCGGATGCTTCCACCATTGCTGTTGTGGGGATCACCTTGGGGATTTCTTTTGGTGGTGGATTGATGATCAAGGAAGTTGATCGAGGCCAAATACCCCAAAAAGACATTTTTCTGGTGGTGATGCTTATGGGTCTTCTTCACAGTATTATAGAAGATACGTCCATCGCCATGCTTTTGGGCCCAAGCTTGATCATCATCCTGATCGGTCGTGTTGTCTTCAGCATCTTGGTAATGCTGCTTGTGAAATGGCTTGTGCTTGGCCGTACAGAGTATTTCTGGAAGAAATATCTCGTGAATGAGCTGGCGGTTGCGCAAAG
>DKOD01000152.1:0-5207 GCA_002469865.1 Alphaproteobacteria bacterium UBA7371
ATGAAGGCTTTGTAGGAGGTCAAACGTCATTGCGCGGCTCCTTGGGATACAATTGCTGAGGCTTTGTGCATATTGGCCAGAACCTCTTCCATCGGCGCAATCATGGTAGATACCGACAATTGCGAGAGATCGAGCAGCAGTGACGGGTAAAAACCAAGAATGATGGTCAAGATTGCCAAAGGTGCCAGTGCTGCTATTTCGCGGCCATTCATGTCTTTAAGACCCAACACCAAATCATTGGTAACATCACCGGAAACAACCTTTCGATAGAGCCATAGGCCATATATTGCAGATAAGATCATGCTCAAAGCAGCAACAGCGGTCATGGTTGACACTGATTTGAAAGAACCTGCTAAGGCCAAGAATTCACCAACAAAACCCGCAGTGCCAGGCAAACCAATATTGGCCATGGTGAACAACATCATCATCACCGCAAACAGGGGCATGACCTTAACAACACCACCAAAAGCCATGATGTCCCGGGTATGGGCCCGTTCATAGATCACACCAATACAGGCAAAAAGCGCGCCGGATATCAGGCCATGGGAAATCATCAGGAAATAGGCACCCTGGACACCTTCGATATTACCCGAAAAAAGCCCAAGCCCAACAACACCCATATGAGCAACCGATGAATAAGCCACGAGCTTTTTGATGTCATCTTGCACAAATGCAATGATAGATGCGTAAATAACCGCAATGACACATACCCACTGAACCAGTGGTGCCAACGCCACTGAGGCGTCGGGAAACATCGGCAAAGAAAAGCGGAGGAAGCCATAACCACCTAACTTCAAGAGAATACCCGCTAGGATGATGGAACCACTTGTTGGGGCCTCAACATGAGCCGCAGGCAACCATGTATGAACAGGAAAGAATGGCATTTTGACAGCAAAAGATGCAAAAAACGCAAGCCATAACCAAATTTGCATGGCCGCCGGAAAATCATGAGCCAGAAGCACACGGATATCAGCACTACCTGCCTCAGCAATCATGATAATCATGGCAATCAGCATCAAAACTGAACCTGCCAAGGTATAAAGAAAAAATTTGTAGGTCGCATAAATACGGCGCTGGCCACCCCAAACACCAATGATAAGGAACATGGGAATAAGGCTGCCTTCAAAGAAAAGATAAAAAAGCACCATATCCAGCGCACAAAAAACACCCAGAACGAGTGTTTCTAGGATCAAAAACGCCACCATAAAATCTTTGACCCGCTCCTTGATGGCCGTCCAGCTCATCAGAATACAAATCGGCATGAGCAAGGTTGTCAGCAGAATGAGCCCAAGGGAAATGCCATCAATACCCATGCGGTATTTCACAATTCCAGATAGCCAGCTGCTTTCTTCCACCATTTGAAAACCGGGCTGATTCCAATCAAAATTGGAAAGCACCACCAAAGAAACCGCTAAGGTAACAAGGCTTGTCCATAGCGCAGTTCGCTTGGCGTTGCGGGCAGCAGTTTCCTCATCACCAGATCCGATCAACAAAATCAGAATGGCACCTGCCAAGGGTAAGAATGTGAGGGTGGTGAGAAGACTTAAATTCATGAGGAGATACCTGACATGGCAAGGTAAATAGCAAGCCCAAGCAGCAGCACCACACCACAAATCATTGCCAGGGCATAATGAAACAGGAAGCCCGATTGGAGGCTAGAGAAACGGCCAGAAAGCTGCATCATGATATTGCCAATTCCATCGGGCCCAAAGCGATCAACAGACACCTCAAAACTATTCCGGAAAAACATGCCCAAACGGTGTAGGCTGTTCACAAATAGATGTTGGTAAAGCTCGTCAAAATACCACTTATTAGTAAAAATTCGGTGCAACAGCGGAAAATCATCGATCCAACGTTGCACATCTTTGGGATGGCGCATGTAATAGTTCCAAGCAACCAAAAGCCCCGCAACCGACACAACAAATGGCGCCACCTTTACCCAATAAGCCACCTCATGTGCCTCATCGATAAGGCTGATGCCGCCAGCGACAATACCATCCCAAATATTCATCATATCATCGCCATGGCCAAAGAAAATGCCTTTGGTGAGAATGCCCGCGAATACCGCGCCAAAGGCCAGCAAATATAACGGAATAAGCATCACCCTTGGGGCTTCATGAGCATGCTCATAATCATGCTTATCCATGCGATATTCACCATGAAACGTCATGAAAATTAACCGCCAACTGTAAAGCGCGGTAAGAAAAGCAGCCATAATACCAACCCAGAAAGCATAGCCTGACATTGTTCCAGAAGCAGCATGGGCAACCTCAATGACAGCATCTTTTGAGAAAAATCCAGCAAAACCAATTGGCGTTCCGGGAATGCCAAGTCCTGTGATGGCAATGGTGCCAATGAGCATCATCGCATAGGTATGTGGCAGGATTTTGCGCAACCCACCCATGGACCGCATATCCTGTTGATGATGCATGGCATGGATCACGGAACCGGCACCTAGGAACAACAAAGCTTTGAAAAAAGCATGCGTAAACAGGTGGAACATGGCAACCTGATAAGCACCCACGCCGGCGGCAAAAAACATATAACCAAGCTGCGAGCATGTGGAAAAGGCGATCACTCGTTTGATATCATTTTGGGCAAGCGCAACAGTCGCAGCATAAAGACATGTGGTGGCACCGACAAAGGTCATGAGGCCACTGGCAAAATCAGTTAACTCATAAAGCGGCGACATACGGCAAACCAAAAACACCCCAGCAGTTACCATGGTTGCCGCGTGAATAAGTGCCGAAACTGGCGTGGGGCCCTCCATGGCATCTGGAAGCCAAGTATGAAGCAAAAGCTGTGCCGACTTGCCCATGGCCCCAATGAACAGCAGCACACCCATCAATTCCAGCAATGGCCAGTTTATACCTAAGAACATGAACCCAGCATCAACAAAGGACGGGTCAGAGAGCTTTGCAAACATGTTATCGAAAGAAATGCTGCCGAAGGTCATGGCAGCAAGGAATATGCCCAGCGCATAACCAACATCCCCTACCCTGTTGACCACAAAGGCTTTCATGGCCGCAGCATTGGCGGATTCTTTTTTGTAATAAAAGCCAATCAACAAATAAGAGGCGAGACCAACACCTTCCCAGCCAAAAAACATTTGAAGGAAGTTGTCCGCAGTGACCAAGGACAACATCGCAAAGGTAAATAAGGATAGGTAACTAAAGAATTTCGCCCGATCATCATCATCAGCCATATAACCGAATGAATATAAATGAACGAGGAATGAAACCGTGGTTACCACCACCAACATGACCGCACTCAACAAATCAAGCCGCAACACCCAAGAAGCATCGATGTCGCCAACTTCAATAAAGCGGAACAATGTTACCTTGGTGACTTCTGCATCACCCAGGGTGAAAAAAAGGACGAATGACATCACCATGGCGCAACCCACCAAGATGGTAGAGATCATTTGCGCAGGCAGTTTACTCCCGCGATAGGCAAAGATGCCCGCCAACATGGCACCCAATAAGGGAAATAGAACTACAAAGGAGAGCATCATCAGCCTTTCATCAGGTTGACATCTTCCACCGAAATCGAACCTCGGTTGCGGAAGTATGTGACCAAGATGGCCAAGCCCACGGCAGCTTCAGCAGCAGCAACGGTAAGGGTTAGGAGCACAAAAACCTCCCCGGTAATATCACCCCATTTGCTGGCAAAAGTGACAAGATTGATGTTGACGGCGAGTAGGATAAGCTCCACCGACATCATGATCACAATAATATTTTTGCGGTTAATAAAAATGCCAAAGACACCGATGGTGAACATGATGGCAGAAACCGCAAGAAAATGGCTGTGGTCAATCATCTGGAAATCCCTCTGCCCGGCTCAACATCTTTTAATTCAACAGCATCTTCCGCGCGACGCCCAACCTGAGAAGCAATATTTTGCCGCCTCACGCCATCGCGATGACGTAGGGTCAACACAATGGCGCCAATCATGGCCGCCAATAGGATTAGGCCACTTAGCTGAAACAAAAGCACATGGTCGGTATACAAAACCTGGCCAATAAGTTGTGTGTTGGCAGCGTCTTGCTGATTAATCAGGGAAGATCCACTGCCCAGTTCACGGCCAACAATCGCCACAAGAATTTCTGCCACCAGCGCCAAAGCGATGAGGCCGCCAAGTGGCAAATAAGAGAGAAAACCTTGTCGTAACTCAGCAAAATCAACGTCCAGCATCATCACGACGAACAAAAACAACACCGCCACGGCACCAACATAGACAACCATCAAAATCATGGCGAGAAATTCGGCCCCCAGAAGAAGGAACAAGCCTGCCGACGAGAAAAAGGTAAGGATTAAGAAAAGCACCGAATGAACCGGGTTTCTTGCTGAAACCACCAAAAAGGCAGACAGCAAGGTGATAAAAGCAATGATGTAAAAAGCAATGCTGGCGTACATAATCTGTTAGCGGTAATCCGCATCCTTTCTGATGGAATGAGCAATTTCACGCTCCCAACGCTCGCCATTGGCGAGCAACTTTTCTTTGTTGTAAAAAAGCTCTTCTCGGGTTTCCGTGGCAAATTCGAAATTGGGCCCCTCGACAATCGCATCAACCGGGCAAGCCTCCTGGCAAAAACCACAATAGATACATTTGGTCATGTCGATGTCATAGCGGGTTGTGCGGCGTGAATCATCATCGCGCGGTTCAGCTTCAATGGTGATGGCTTGGGCAGGACACACAGCCTCACAAAGCTTGCATGCGATGCATCTTTCTTCCCCATTGGCATAGCGACGCAAAGCATGTTCGCCACGAAAGCGCGGGGAAATACGGCCTTTTTCATGGGGGTAATTCAAGGTTGGCCTGGGCTTAGCCATGTAGCGCAGGGCCAACCAAAAGGCTGAAATAAAATCAATCAACAGGAATTGTTTGGCAGATTGGATTAGTGTGCTCATGATTATCCCCTAGGCAAACACCACAAAGGCGGAAACAACCACCACGTAAATCAGCGATAACGGAAGGAATATTTTCCAACCAAGCCGCATGAGCTGATCATACCGATAACGTGGGACAATCGCCTTCACCATCGCAAAAATGAAAAACACAAAACAAATTTTCAGGGCCATCCAAATGATGCCAGGCACCCATGTGAATGGCGCAAAAGGAATGGGTGATAGCCAACCGCCCAAAAACAAAATGGCCGTCATGGCACACATCAAGGTGATGCTCAGATATTCACCGATCATGAAGAG
>DKOD01000152.1:5599-7787 GCA_002469865.1 Alphaproteobacteria bacterium UBA7371
TCAAATGGTGGCCTGTTTGTCTCGGCAAGTGCGGAGATCACAAACACCACAAACATGGGAAATAATGGCAAAAAGTACCAACCCAAAAGACCGTAACCATTATCTTGGGCCAACACGATATCATTCAGGTTCATCGACCCTGCTAGAAGAATGACATTGATGATCACAAGACCAAGGGACACCTCATAGGAAACCATTTGCGCAGCAGAACGAAGACCTCCCAGAAAAGGATATTTTGAGTTGGACGCCCAACCGCCCATGATCACCCCATAAACACCCAGGGATGAAACGGCAAAAAGATACAAAATACCCACATTGATGTCGGCAACCGCCCAGCCGTCATCAAAGGGCACAACCGCCCAAGCAATGAGGGCAAGAACGAATGTGATCATCGGTGCAAGGATAAAAACTGTTTTGTCCGCGCCCGCGGGTATGATGATTTCCTTGAACACAAATTTGATAAAATCTGCAAAAGACTGCAACAATCCAAATGGCCCAACAACATTTGGCCCACGACGCAATTGTACCGCGGCCCAAATTTTCCGGTCTGCATAAAGGATAAAGGCAAGGGCGATGAGAAGCCCCACGGTCACCAAGAGAATATGGCCTGTTGACCAAAAAACATCGGCAAGAAGATTGTCCATTTAACCCTCCGTGCCAGTGGCATCCTGCGGCAAAAGCCGCAAACGCGCACATTCTGCCATGGTTTCAGACGCCCGCGCCACGGCATTGCTCAAGAAATGATCACTCAAACCGCATGACAACACACGCTCTGGCATGACGGCGGTTCCCTCTAAGGGCGTAGGTATCGGAGCTGGGTTGCTCAAAGCGCCATATTCACGATGACGATCCAACAGACCTTCTTCGGCCATCAAGCCAACCAACTGCACACGGTCATCAAAAGACACATCAGCACCAATCATGGATGCGAGCGCCCGGAACACCTTCCAAGCTGCACGCGCCTCGCCAGGCGCTTGCACCGCTTGGCGTGCCAATTGAACCCTGCCCTCGGTATTGGCAAAATAACCATCTTCCTCGGTCCAGGCTGCAACCGGCAAAATCAAATCCGCTGAAGATGCACCAAGGTCACCATGTGAACCCATATACACAACCTGAGCATCACCAAATTCATCACGTGTGAATTCATCAACGCCCATGAGGAACACCAGGTCATCGGCGTTGAATGTTTTGTCCTTAATGGATGTGGGCCCATCGTCACCCACAAAACCCATCATCAAGCCGCCAACCATGGATGAATGATTTTGCAAGACCGCAAAACCATTCCATTGTTCATCAAGGGAATGAGCTGCCAGCTTTTTTGCGCCAGAAGCAAGCAAACCACCATCTGGGCCTGATAGAGCGTCAGGTGATATGATGACCAAAAGCCTCCCCAAACCCATGAATTGGTCGGAGGGACTTTTTGCAAATTCCAAAAAATCTTGAACCGATTGGCCAAGCACATCCATGGGATAGGTTGCATCGAATTCTTCACCAAATGACGCAACAGGGATTCCCGCATCAAGCCAACGCTTGCGAATTCTGGCATTCAAAACAGGTGCCTGTTTTCTTGGGTTGGCACCCACGAAAATCACCCCATCGGCATCATCAACACCAGCCACGCTTGGACCAAAGAGGTAAGATGGAGGTTCTGATGGATCAAAATTCTCCCCATGAAGTCTTATTTCCAGGACAACATCCTCACGCCCTCCAAAAACCTTTTTGGCCGCAAAAAGTGTGTCCATGCTTACCAGGTCACCGGCAAAAAGATGGGTCTTTTTGCCCTTCATCATTTCCAAACATTGGGAAAGAGCATGCTCCCACTTGGATTCAACCAGGCGTCCGTTGATGCGAACATAAGGACGATCGAGACGCTGACGTGTCAGGCCATCCCAAACAAAACGCCCCTTATCAGAGAGCCATTCCTCATTCACCCAGTCATTCGTTCTTGGCAAAAAACGCAAAACTTCATTGCCACGGCTATCCACACGTATGTGCGAACCAAGCGCGTCCATAACGTCAATGGAATTGGTTTTGGTCAATTCCCAAGGCCGTGATTTAAAGGCATATGGTTTCGATGTAAGCGCACCGACTGGGCATAAATCAATAACATTGCCCGAAAGTTCATTAGTGACGGCTTGCTCAAGATAACTGGTAATCTCCATGCCCTCACCGCGTCCAATAGCTCCTA
>DKOD01000148.1 GCA_002469865.1 Alphaproteobacteria bacterium UBA7371
GCATAGCCAAGTGCCTGGGCTTTGCCCAACATCACTTGGAATTCATCACCGGTCTTATCCATGGCGGAAAGAATATAGTTGCAGGTTCCATTCAAGATGCCTGCAACGCGTATAACTTGGTTTCCAATAAGCCCCTCTTGAAGTGCCTTAATGATTGGGATTCCCCCAGCCACGGCAGCCTCAAAACGCAATCCTGCCCCACTGGTTTCGGCCAAGCGGGCTAGTTCCGCCCCATGGACGGCGATAAGAGCCTTATTGGCAGTGACCACATGAATGCCCGATTGCAAGGCATGCGTAACCGCCTCCAGCGCAGGCCCCTCAGAGCCACCGATCAATTCCACAAAAATATCCGGTGCACATGTCCTGATCATTTCTTGGGCATCGGTGAAAAATTCAACGCCAGACAAATCCACGCCACGATCTTTTGAGGAACGCGCACAAACACCCACCAGCGCAACTTTCTTACCCAATTTGGCCCCAAGCTCAGCTGATTTGGCATGCAGCATTTTGACGACGCCAACACCGACGGTGCCAAGGCCGGCAATGGCAACCTTTGTCACGTCATTCATGCCACTTCGCCTTCGGCTGGGCCCACAAGACCACGCCGTTCAAACATGCGCCTGATGTTGCGTGCGGCCTGACGAATCCGTTGTTCATTTTCCACAAGACCAATACGGACATAGCCTTCCCCATGCTCACCAAAGCCAATGCCCGGTGCCACTGCCACGCCAGCTTCATCGATAAGCAATTTGGAAAATTCCAAAGACCCAAGTTCCTTGAATGGCTCAGGCAATGGTGCCCAGGCAAACATGGTGGCCGGCGGCGGTGGGATATCCCAGCCAGCCCGGCCCATGGCGTCAACAAGCACGTCACGGCGGCCATGATAAATTCCCCGCACTTCAGCGACGCAATCTTGGGGTCCATTTAACGCCGCTGCCGCCGCAACCTGGATGGGCGTGAAGGCGCCATAGTCCAGATATGATTTGATCCGACGCAATGCCGATACCAACCTGCGGTTGCCCACAGCAAATCCAATCCGCCAGCCGGGCATGGAATAGGTTTTGGACATGGTGGTAAATTCAACAGCAACATCCCTGGCACCCTCAACCTGCAAAATAGATGGCGGCGGGGTGTCTTCAAAATAGATTTCTGAATAGGCCAGATCAGACAGAATATAGATGTTGTTCGCCCGGGCAAAATCGACAATTTCTCGGTAGAAATCCAAGTCCACCACCTGGGCGGTGGGGTTGGATGGGTAATTGATCACCATCATGGTCGGCGCTGGCACGGAATAAAGCATGGCCTGGCGGACACCCTCCAGAAATTGTTCGGGTGTTTTGGCAGGAACCTGGCGCACCGAGGCCCCGGCAATGATAAAGCCAAACGCATGGATCGGGTATGCCGGTGATGGCACGAGAATAACGTCACCAGGCGCGGTGATCGCCTGGGCCAAATTGGCAAGGCCTTCTTTGGAGCCAAGTGTTACGATCACCTCTTCTTCTGGATCGAGAGAGACCCCAAAGCGACGTTCATAATAATAAGCTTGGGCACGACGAAGACCAGCAATGCCTTGGGATGTGGAATAGCGATGGGTGCGTGGGTTGGCCACTGTCTCATGAAGTTTGGCCACGATATGATCAGGGGTTGGCATGTCTGGGTTGCCCATACCAAAATCAATAATATCCTCACCATGGGCCCTCGCCCGCGCCTTGAGCTTATTGACTTGCTCAAAAACGTAAGGGGGAAGCCTTTTGATCCGGTGGAACTCTTCTTGGGACATGATGACAATGACACCTTTACTGGTTTTTGGGTTCGGCTGCTGGGCTTTCTTCGCCTATTGCCGGTTGCCCGGTGAAGGCGCGATCCCCCCGCTGACGAAACCTCTTATTCATGCGGGCTTTCTTCAAATCTTCTGTTACCGTGTCCAAGCTGGTTCGGTCCATATCTGGCGTCGGTGGGTAAACATGCTCCCGCAGATCTGGGGCTTTGGGCCCCTCGCTGCAGGCAGCCAAAGGTAGTACCACCAAAAGCATGAGAGCAAAAAAACATAAATTCTTGTTCTTTGGGGTCATTTTTATGTCACATTATTAAGGTCATTAGAGCACAAAAGCATATTTGACCGCTGAGAGGAATAAGATGGGCGACCAAAAAGCAAACAACAGCAGCAACGACATGGGGATGCTGAACACCGTTAAGCTTGCCAACAACATGGCCCAAGCCCAAGCCCATTTGCAACGAATCCAAGCCGACCTTGCTGCATTCCATATGGATCCTGAGGGACCTGTGCAAATGGATCCTTTGAATTTGGGTGACACCTTCAAGACATTCGTGACCTTGATGCAAGAACACCCTCATGAAATCGCCAATGCCCAATATCAGCTTTTTTCCCAATATCAGGAATTATGCCAAAACATGATGGCACGGATGAATGGGGAACAGGTCGAGCCACTTATTACACCAGAGCGCGGAGATCGCCGCTTTAAGGACGAGGGCTGGAACCACGACATCTTCGACTTCATGAAGCAAGCCTACCTGATTACGGCGAAATGGGCGGACGCGACGCTGAAAGATATTGATGGCAAACTGCCTGTGCGAGACAAACGCAAGGTGGAATTTTACGCCAAGCAATTCATGGATGCGTTAGCTCCTTCAAACTTTATGCTCACAAACCCCCAAGTATTAAGAGAATTCATGGCCACGTCGGGTGACAACATCGTCCGCGGTCTTGAGCAGATGGCCCATGATATTGAGCGCGGCAAAGGCAAGCTCAATATCAAACAAACCAACACCGAGGCCTTTGAAATCGGGCGCAACATCGCTGCAACAAAAGGGTCAGTGGTCTATCGCAATGATTTATGTGAATTGCTCCAATATGACCCCACCACCGAAGAAGTTTATGAAAAGCCAATTCTGATCATCCCACCTTGGATCAACAAATATTACATTTTGGATCTTCAAGAGCATAATTCGATGGTCAAATGGCTTACCGATCAAGGCCATACAGTCTTCATGGTTTCCTGGAACAACCCAGATGAACGCCTCGCACACAAAACCTTCGACGATTACATGGTTGAAGGTGCCATGGCGACCATTGCGGCGGTTGAAGCTGCCACTGGCGTGAAGAAACCCAATGTGGTTGGTTATTGCATCGGCGGGACCATGTTGGCTTGCGCTCTTTCTTGGTGGGCAACCAAAGGAAATACCAAGCCTGTGGAATCCGCCACCTTTTTGACCACCACCCTGGATTTTTCAGATCCAGGAGATTTGAGTGTTTTTGTTGATGAGACCCAACTTCACAACATGGAACAATCCATGGAGGCCCATGGTGGCTTTCTGGAGGGCTCAGAAATGGCAACCGCTTTTTCCATGCTTCGTGCCAATGACATGATTTGGTCATTTGTGGTGAACAATTATCTCCTGGGCAAAGAGCCCATGGCCTTTGATTTGCTCTATTGGAATAGCGACCCCACCCGCATGCCTGTGAAAATGCATAGCTTTTACCTACGCCATTGCTATTTGCAAAATGACCTGCCCAACAAAAGAATGGTGCTTGGTGGTGAAATCATGGATCTTGCGAACATCACCGTGCCAGTCTTTATGCAAGCAGCCCGCGAAGACCATATTGCCACCTTTGATGCGGTATACAAATCACTTCACCATCTGGGCTCCCGCTCAAAGAAATTTGTGCTTGCCGCATCCGGACATGTCGCTGGCGTGGTAAACCCACCTTCGGCACAAAAATATAGCCATTGGGTTGCCAACAGCACCGCCCTGCCCGAAAGCACAGAAAAATGGTTGGAAAACACCAAAGAACTTAAAGGATCTTGGTGGCCAACATGGAATGACTGGTTGATCAAAAAGGCTGGCAAAAAAATTCCTGCCCGCAAACCAGGCGATGGTCAGCTAAAAGTTCTGGAACCAGCGCCTGGCTCCTATGTGCGCAAGCATTCCGTGCCGATGAATTGATGATCAAGGGCGCAAGGGCGCAAGCTTAAGCCCCCGATCCTCCGCCAGGCCAAACATGATATTCATATTTTGTATGGCCTGGCC
>DKOD01000174.1:0-12774 GCA_002469865.1 Alphaproteobacteria bacterium UBA7371
CCGCAGACCTTGAGGCTTTTAGGGGATGCATCGCGGTTGGCATTTGCTGACCGCGGGCGTTACATGGCCGACAGCGATTTCGTGCCGATGCCGACGGAAGGTCTTATCTCTGAAGAATATTTGACGAGCCGCGCGAGTCTTTTGAAGGGGCCCAACGCTTTGCTGGAGGCCCTTCCAGGTAATCCAGAAGATTCCCATGCATCGCTATGGGCTGATGATATAGGCGTAGAATTGCCTTCAACATCACATATCTCGATTGTTGATATGTACGGAAATGCATTGTCGATGACGACAACCATTGAGAACGGATTTGGATCTCGGCTGATGATCCACGGGTTTTTGCTCAATAATGAGTTGACGGACTTTTCTTTTGTTTCCCAACGCAATGGCGTGCCCATTGCTAATCGGGTTGAACCAGGCAAGCGACCCCGTTCGTCGATGTCCCCAACCATCGTGCTCAAAGATGGCCGTCCAAGGTTGGTTATTGGGTCACCAGGGGGGTCACGGATCATTGGCTATGTGGCGCAGGCAATCCTCGCCCACCTAGATTGGGGTATGGACGTACAATCTGCGGTGTCCATGCCTCATGCGGTGAATCGTTTTGGCACCTTTGACCTGGAAATTGGTACGTCGGTTGAAGCCACGGCAGGATCGCTGGAAGCACTTGGCTTTGACGTGGAACTTCGCAGCTTAAATTCGGGCCTGCATGCGATTTCTGTCGTAGAAGATGGTTTTGCTGGGGGCGCAGACCCAAGGCGTGAGGGCATAGCTTTGGGTCAGTGACGTTGAAGAAATTATTACTTTGTTGGTTGTTGTGATATTGCGCCACGCATGGAGATGATTGTGAGATGAATAAAAAAATCATGTTGCTTGGTTCTGGGGAATTGGGGCGCGAGCTCACCATAAGCTTAAAACGACTTGGTTGTTATGTGGTGGCTTGTGATCGTTATGCACGTGCGCCCGCCATGCAGGTTGCCGATGAATTTAGAGTGTTTGATATGCTTGATGGGCAATTGTTGGATCAACATGTCAAAGAACTTAATCCACACATCATCGTGCCTGAAATTGAGGCCATCAACACTGATATGTTGATGGAATTGGAAGAAGAATTTGTTGTGGTTCCCTCAGCACGGGCCGTGAGCCTCACCATGAATCGTGATCGTATTCGGGATCGTGCCTATGAATTGGGTCTTCCCACGGCGCGTTTTGCCTATGCCGAAAATCTAGAGGAATTGTTGGCCTGTTATGAGCGCATGGATTGTAAGGTGGTGATCAAGCCTGTCATGAGCTCTTCCGGCAAAGGTCAATCCGTCGTGCATGCTGGCCGTCGGCAGGACGCTGCACAAGCTTGGCATGATGCGGTGGGTAACATGCGCGGTGATCGTGCAAAGGTGATTATTGAAGAATTCATCGAATTTGATGACGAAATAACACTTCTCACCATTCGCCAGAAAAATGGTCACACTATTTTTTGCCCCGTGATTAAGCATGAGCAGGTTCACGGCGATTTCAAAAACAGCCAGCAGGGTGGCTTTGCCATTGGTGGTTGGGAGCAAAAGGCCCAAGCCATGGCCAAGTTAATTACCGATGATTTGGGTGGATTTGGCCTGTTTGGGGTGGAATTCTTCATCAGAAATGATGAGGTCATTTTTTCGGAGCTAAGCCCCAGGCCACATGATACCGGGCTTGTTACGCTTTACACCCAGGACCTTTCTGAATTTGATTTGCACGCCCGCGCCATGCTTCACATACCAGTGGCTTCTGTCAGTTTGATGCGGTCAGGCGCATGTTGCACCATAAATGCGCACCATGCTGCTGATGATTATGAAATCATGGGCTTGGACCAAGCCGAGCAGATTTTGTCTGTGCAGGTCATGTTGTTTGATAAGCCTAATTGCTACCCCAACCGCCGTTTGGGAATTGTGTTTGGATCTTCCCTGGAAGTTGCCCGCGAGGGTCATGCAAAAATATCCATCCAATAGCCCATGCCCAAATCTTTTATCCTTAGTGATGAGCGCTTGGAGCCATAGAGCTTTTCTCGATGTTCATAGAGCTCATTGCCGGGGAACAAATGATGAAGCGCTTTGTAGCCGTAAAAATTTTGCGCGATCTGGCGTTTGGTTTTCACCGGTAATGCGTGCACCAGCGGGTAAATGTTGTCGCCCAAATATTGGCGATTATCCTCAGAAATTTTGTGTTCTTTCACGGCGTTGTTTGTGAGGTTGGCGACTTTCTCAAATTCACCCTTTTTGGCCGCATTTACAATCTCAGAGAGTTCTTGGCTGGTAAGGCCTCGCTCATTTTTTAAAGACGTTGCCATTTGTTGTTTGTGATGACTTCCATTGTGAAAGTCTGGATGCATCATAAGGTCTCTAGGTGCCTCAAACGCGCTGCTCACATAATAAAAGACAACCACCATAAACACACCCAATGACGCAAGCGTGATAGGCAACTTTAACGACCAGCCACGAAATTCCATGTTGCATCCTTCTTTGCGGTTGATGGACGGTTTAGTTGCTTGGGGCCTTTGAGAAAACAGAAATTATTTTTTAACAATAATTAACATATTTTACGAGAAATGGTCAGAATTTTTGTTGAAATGACATCGCCAAGCAAGGATAATCCTGTTGGCGACCAAGTGTCCCGATGCTTTTGAACATTACCAATGTGAGGATTATATCATGCCAGCACCAATTTATATGAAGTTAGAAGGCGAGACCAACGGCAAGATGTCTGACAAGGGGCTTAGCCCTGACTCTGTCGGCACGCTCAGCAAATCTGCGTTTGAAGATACGATCCAAGTCCAAGCCTTTAGCATGCCCATCGATCGCCCTGTTCATGAGACAAGTGGCCAACCGACCGGTTCTGCCATCCACCGTGGTGTTGAAGTTGTCAAATTTATTGATGCTGCATCACCTTTGATTTTTGATTCCATCGGTCGTGGTGAGCAATTGAAGACCGTGGAATTTGAATTTTACCGCACCGCACCAACCGGCACCGAGGAGCTGTATTACACCATCAAGCTCGAGCATGCGACGCTTGTGTCCGTGGAGCCATATATCCCCAATGTGCTCGATGATAGCAACCATAAGCAGGCCCATATGGAGCGCATCAAAATTAATTACAAAAAATGCACCGTGGAGCATCCAAAGGTAAGCAAGTCTGGTTCTTGGGATTATGACAATCCAAATATGTAATGTTTAAGAGGAAAAAATGATTGGGATCGCATTTGCGATCCCAACCGGCCATGCTTACCATCTTTTGTTTTTCACCTTGCAAGGGCCATGTCAAAATCTTCCATACAGCAGCTTGAATTAAAAATTGATGGCCAGGATGCATCATCCTTGGCCCCGTATAGGGCTTTGCTGCGTGAGCGCATTTCATCAATTTCTGAATATCGGGTGCAATTTCAAGGTGGCTCTGAACTCAAGTCAGAAGATATCTTATTCAAAAAAGCCACCATCAAAATTACCCTGGATGGGCGAGACAAATCCTTTCACGGTCTGGTCAAATCTTTTTCGCTCTTGGGCGTCGGCCAACAAGGCAATATTCATTATTCGGTGGAAATTTGTCCCCAATTGTTTTTGCTGGGGCTGGGCGAGGCCCATGATATTTACGGCACCAGTGGTCAAGTTGACGTGCTGGATATCATCAAATCGGAATTGACGCATGATCAGGCTAAAAGCCCCAATAAGACGCAATCAAAAGGTAGGGTCGGGGGAAATTACGCAGAATTCAGGACGCAAGGCAGTTATCCCAAAAGAGATTTTGTCGTTCAATATGCAGAATCTGATTTGAGTTTTTTGTCTCGGCTGATGGAAAAATACGGTATCTTTTATTTTTTTGAGCAAGGTGAGGGTGGTGAAAAACTCATCTTCGGGGATTCACCAAGCTGTTTCCCGCCATCGCGTGATGACACCCAACTTACTTTTCGGCGGGCCTCAGGATCGATCAGTGAAAGCATGAATATTTCTTCCTTTGCAAAACGGGATGTTGCAAAGCCGGCCAAGGTATATCTGCAAGATTATAATTGGCGTAATCCTGATGCCTCACTCATGCTGGATGTTGACGTCTCAGGGCCAGGTCAAGGGTCCATTTATGGCTACGGACATCACTTTTTGGACAAATCTGAAGGTCAGGCATTGGCCAAGGTCATCGCTGAGGCGGAATATTGTCATGCCCATTATTTTGAAGGGGAAAGCGATTGTATTTTCCTCGGAGCTGGCCAACAATTTTCTCAGTCGGAACATCCTGTTTCTCAGTTTAATGGCGATTTTACGGTAACAGAAATTGTCCATGAGATTTCTTTGGCAAATTCAAGCCTGGACGCTTTTGAAGAAATGGATTTCCAAACATCCTACCAAAACCGTTTTGTCTGTATCGAAGCCAACACCCCGTTCAAAAACCTTGCGAAAACCCCAATCCCCAAAATCCATGGCTTTGTTTATGGCGTCGTTGATGGCGATGGAGATGGGAAGCGTGCAGAGATTAATGATTACGGCCAATATAAGGTCCGTTTGTATTTCGATTTGCGTGACGAAAAACCTGCATCTGCCTCATGTTACGTTCGTAAGTCAGAAGTTTACGGTGGCGCAGATATGGGCATGCACTATCCCCTTTTAAAAGGGACTGAGGTTTTGGTTGGATTTTCCCATGGTGATGTTGATCGCCCCATCATTGTCGGGGTCATGCCAAACAGCAAATTAAAAAGTGTGGTCATTGGGGGCAACAAAACCAGCAACGTCATCAAATCTGCGTCGGGCATTACCGTCACCATGTTTGATGGTGACGGCTAGGCCAGATCGCGTGTTTGGTTACCTATTGACGCTTAACTGATGCTGTAACGGAAAGAGCCGTCTTCCCCAAGCGTTACATCAAGACGTTTGTCATCATTTTCCTCACCCATTCGGCCCAAAATTTCGGTGGAAATTTCTGGCAATAGGGTTTTGTTGATGATGTGATCAATGTTTCGGGCACCTGTTTCTACTTCGGTGCAGCGGGCCGCAATTTGTGCCACCACATCATCGCTATAGCTAAGTTCCATTTTTTGGCTCGTCATGAGGCGCTTGGCGACCCGCTTAAGCTTGATGCGAACAATGTCTTCCATCACAGGTCCAAATAATGGGAAGAATGGCACAACCGTCATGCGTGCTAGCAAGGCAGGTTTAAAATGCTTACTAAGTTCAGGGCGAATGGCCTCAGCCAATTCCTCAGCGGTGGGTATCTGACCTGACGTTCCCAGCTTGGTGATGGTGTCCGTGGCGAGGTTGGAAGTTAGAAATATTACTGTATTCCTAAAATTAATTTCACGTCCTTCACCATCCGACAGCGTGCCTTTGTCAAAGACTTGGTAGAAGAGATTCATAACCTCAAGGTCAGCTTTTTCCACTTCATCAAGAAGCACCACGGAATAGGGACGTTGGCGCACTGCTTCAGTTAAAACCCCACCCTCACCATAGCCAACATAGCCTGGTGGTGAGCCAACCAGCCTCGAAATGGTGTGCTTTTCCTGGAATTCCGACATGTTGATGGACACCATAAAGCGTTCGCCACCAAACAGCATATCTGCCACAGCGGTGGCCGTTTCAGTTTTACCCACGCCACTTGGGCCCACAAATAAGAAAACACCCATGGGCTGGTCTGGGTTGTTAAGGCCTGCCTTCGCAGATCGCATGCCCTCATCGAGGGCGGTAATGGCATGGTCTTGTCCCTTAATACGCCCCTTCATATCGTCAGCAAAATTCATGATGCGGCTTGCTTCATCCCGCACCATGGAACCAAGGGGAATCCCGGTCCATTCAGAAATTGCTTGTGCAACGGCCTCAGCATTTACTTCATAATGAACCAAAGGGTTTCCGTCCTGCAGGTCATGAAGCTCTGCACGACATTTGGTTAGTTCCGCCCAAAGGCTTTCGTTATCTGTGGATGCCTCCGATTGAACTTCAGAATCCATTGATTCTTGATCGGCATCACCATCATTGATCTTGTCTTCATCAGCATGGGCCAATATTTTGCGAAGCTCCAGAATTCTATCCACGAGCGCTTTTTCTCTCTCCCAACGTTCATTTAATGCCACCAAGTCATCTTGGATTTGGTTGATTTCTTGATCTATTTCATGAACACGCTCATCGGCCTGCTTATTGTCGCTGCTCAAGTCACGCATAAGGGCATCCCGTTCCCGCTCAAGGGTCGCTATTCTGCGTTCTTTTTGGTCAATGGCGGTTGGTTTTGATGATATGCTAAGCTTCACACGGGCTGAGGATGTGTCCAGAACGTCAACAGCTTTATCGGGCAGTTGGCGCCCCGAAATATATCTGGCAGAGAGCTTGGCGGCGGCCTCAACCGCATCATCGCGAACATAAACGCCGTGGGACTTTTCATAGATTTTGCGGATGCCGCGAATGATGGTTACCGCATCTTCTGGAGAAGGTTCATCAAGTTTTACCAATTGGAAACGGCGGGCCAGGGCTGGGTCTTTCTCAAAATATTTTTTGTATTCGCTCCAGGTTGTTGCAGCAATTGTCCGCAACTCGCCACGTGCAAGCGCTGGTTTGAGTAGGTTGGCTGCGTCACCCCCACCGGCCGGTCCACCTGCACCGATGAGTGTATGGGCTTCGTCAATGAACATCACGATGGGTGTCGGGGAAGACTTCACTTCTTCAATGACACCGCGCAGCCTGTTTTCAAATTCGCCCTTCATGCTGGCCCCTGCCTGGAGCAGACCAAGGTCAAGACTGAGCAATTCCACACCCTTTAGAAAATCGGGGACATCGCCTTCAACTATTTTTAGGGCAAGGCCTTCAATCACGGCCGTCTTGCCAACCCCTGGTTCCCCCACAGCAATGGGGTTGTTCTTTCGACGTCGCCCGAGAATATTAACAATTTGGCGCAATTCATGATCTCGGGCAAAAACCGGATCAATCTTTCCATTTCGGGCTTGCTCGGTGAAGTTGATGCAATATTGACCAAGTGCACTATCATCGCCACTGCCTAGGTTGCCGGCCTCTTGCCCCCCTCCACCAGACAATGGGGTGTCCTTTGGCCCAGCCTTTTCTGATGATGAAGCCATGATGTCATCAAATTGGGCGCGGAGATCATTTTCCGAAATATCGGTGAGCACATCGGAATAGCGGCCCCCAGCAAGTCTTGCTTGATCCAATAATAATGCGGTGATCAGGTGGCCAGAGCGGATTTGGGTTTCTTTTTGTTCCACAGATGCAAGAAGCCATGAGCTTGAGAACCACTCAATGAGTCTTGGAGAAAAAACCGGCCGGCTGCTATTGCCTGTCTTTAGATTTTCAACATCCCTGGTAAGCTCTCGCTTCACCACCGCTGGTTCGATTCCAAAATGCCTCAAAATTGTTTGGAAATCCTTATCGCTGTCATCAATCATGGCGAGGAGAAGATGCTCGACAGTAACTTCATAATTGGTTCGGGTAACACAGAGTCCTGCCGCAGTTTCCAGGGACTTCTTGCAATATGGATTAAACCTGGTGAGCAGTGCTTTGATATCGACATTAAGCATGGATTTTCCCCATTGGTTAAGAGTAACATATGTTAGTTTTGAACGATGACATTATTGTGACGCCTTGGTTCTTGCTGCATTTTTTGTGGTATTTTGATGGTGCACTCAATTGGCGTTCCAAGCCAAGCCTCGTGTCCAAGCGGTCTATGTTCGCCAAGCCGCCATTCAGGGGCCTCAGAATTCAAAATGGACAAACGCATTTGGTGGATGATGTTGCCCTGAACAATTTGGTTAAGTAACTTTTCAATTTTATCGTGGTTGGGCCTGGCAAATAACAGCGTCCTGAACATCTCAAGATCAACAGGCCCAACATTCAAGGTGAATTTCCCTGTTGGATCATCAACAAACGCGCCAGGCATGGCGTCGACGCCAAGCTCAGACGCATTTTTGCCAAGCAGCCAGCGTTGCTCTTCCAAAATTTTTGCTTTGCGCGGCGTGAATTCATCAATAGTGACATGAACGCCTTCAAGGGCGTCTGAAATAATATCCGCGACCACCTTTGCAGACATGCTCCGCATGACCAAGAGCGGGGAATTGGCAAAAAGAACTTGGTTTCTTAAGCTGGAATCGGTTGGGTCAATACCAATCATGGACGAAATCACCCTGCTGATATCGTCAGAAAGGTTGGTCTGAAAAGAAACAGGGTAGCGGGAGCGGCGCCAGATGCGCACCAGCATGCTGACAAGGCGATGGTTGAAAAGGTCAAGAAAATCGGCCAGATCACTATTATCGCTTGCTTGGTTCACCACCATTTCGTTGAGATGGGCAGGAAGTGGTGATGAAGGGCCATAAAGCCCCATAAACGTCACCACCATATGGGTTTTATAAGAACCATTGCCCAATTCATCGGTGCCATGGGTAATTTTGTGGATATCCGAAGGGGCGAATGCCATGCTTTTTTTGGCATGGAACCTGATGGTTTCTGCCGACGCACGGACCTCACCAAAGGAGCTTTCGCTGCTGTTGGTTAGGCGTTCAGCAAGCCGCACAGCTTGGAAAAAATTGAAATAGGGTGCATCACGCTCTAAGACTGTGCTTAGAGGCTCTGGCGCTCCCCGCCCCGTATTGGCCATAAAAGCTCCAATTGTTGTTCCGCGCCCATGATGCGCAGCCGGTGTACTGAATTGATGTTTGCGTAAAGATCCAAAAATTGGTTGAGAACATTGCCAAATAGGTACAGCTCCCCAGCACCTCCGAATTTGCTTTCCTCAACTTTGATGGCTATTTCCGTCCCACGTCTGGGAACGCCTTTGATCATCCAGTCCAGGTTCACGCCCTCAACATCCAATAGGCCCTCATAAATGAGATCAAGCCGCCTTTTGTCTTGATGATCATAAAAGGCACGTTGGTAATTGGCAGCAATCAACGTTTTCAGAGCGTCGGCAGAAAGGAGAGAGCCTAGATGTTGTGATGCGGTGAGAATAAGTGGCCAAAGCAGGTCCTTGTGAAGCGGTGGGGGAATTTCCGGTGAAACCTCGCGGATGTTTTTGAATGTTGCAAAGCTTGGGGAGTTGCCCGTGGCATGACTGATGTCGCCGATTGGTATCTGGGCTGCCATTTTGCCATTGGTGCAGATCAAATTGGTGCTGATGGTTTCCACCTGGAGGTTGATTTCCTTGCCATCATCTTTGGTGAAGGCAAGGTAATGTTCGGTGTTGTTGCCCACAACTGGCGGGCGGCGCCTAATGGAATAATAGGTCTTATCGCCGCCGGTATTAAGAGAGCGGAAACTCTCAAATCTTGGGTATTTCACCCCCCGGCCTTCGCCCTGTCGCCAGCCGGTTACTTGCTCGACGGAAAATATATTTAATTGGTTGCCATTATTGCTTCGCGCCGTCAGGCGATATTCGGTTGTGCGCTCATTGGCCAAAATGGGATCGCCCTGGTGGGGAAAGAGATTAATTGCCGGGGTACAATTAATGCGGATGCTTTCTCTTGATATTGTGTTGGCAAGTTCAAATGGTCCCTCCAACAAAAATTCTATGGAAAGACTTTTGCCGGTAAGGCCAAGATTTTTGGGCAATTCAAGATCGACGAATAGGAATTTGTTGGGGAATGAAAAATATTCTTGCATGAGGGTATAACCCTCAAACCCGCCATAGCTTGTGGGTATCAATGATTCCTCAGCTGAGAGGCCTGCAGGCGTGATATGTTTTTTGTGCAAGTTTACCTTTTGACCTGAACCATCACTGAGGACCACGGCCTTGGTTTCTGTGAGAAGCGCCTTGTAGAGGCTTCGGCTAAGGCTTGTCCCCTTAGTGCCTGCAAGGTAAAAACGTATGCTTGACCAATTGGCCTGTTCCAATGCCGCTGGGTCCAGTTCCATATGAACCAACAACCTTCCAGATCTTCTCATATTTTCAATGCGAACATCTTGGATGCGCGCACAACGCAATTGGACATTGGTGGTTGTCTGAAATGGGCAGTTGGTGCCATCCACGGGGCCCGATTCCACCACCGTGCCTTTTGGGATGACGTCGTTACCTGAAACCGCAGACACAATCGGCGTAAATTCTATGATTGTTGCCGCAGGCACTGGTTTGAGAAATTGGGGTAGGGTGAGTTGGATTAATGAATGGGAGAATTCGGGGAATTCATCATCTAACTTCTGACGAAGACGGCCAGTTAAAAATGCAAAACCTTCCAAAAGGCGCTCGACTTCTGGGTCATTGCTCTCACCGGAGAGATAGGGTGCCAAAGAGGGATTCTCGGCGGCAAATTCTCGGCCAAGTTCACGAAGATAGGCCAATTCGTCTTGGTAATATTTGTTAAACTTCATGAGATGCGCACCGAACCGCCGGAACCAAACATGGTTTCAAAAGTGATTTTTTCCTGGTCATGGTCGAGTTTTAATTCGCCAGACACCTGAAAATACAGGCTAAGTGGTTTGTCAGGGTCTGGAATATGTTTCACGCTCACATTATGGATGCGTGGTTCAAATTTTTCGATTTGCTGGCGCATGGTTCTGATGATGGAGGGCATCATCTGGACACGATCAACAATTAAATCGTTAAAATCAGGAAGTCCATAATCATCGCGCGTAGCCACTGAGCCCTGCCGTGTGTTGAAGAGACGTTGCAGGTGCTCAAGAACCGATTCCAAGAGCAAGCCTGTGTCAACATGGCTGTGGGGATCAATTTGGCTTCTGTCGCGTAGTCTCTGGATGAGTGTTTGTTCTGCCATGAGGTTGACCAGCGGCTGCTAAAGCCGCTGGTCCAATCTTTTACGATTTGTCGAGTTTGCCGCGAAGGGAGAGTGTGAAGTCTGCCCCCATATATTTAAAGTGGGGCACAACCGACATGCTGACGCTGTAAAAACCAGGTTCGCCCGCCACGTCATCAACCACGATGTCGGCTTTGCGTAATGGGCGACGACTTCTCACTTCGGCAGATGGGTTTTCCTGATCGGAAACATATTGCTTGATCCAGTTATTTAATTCTGTGTTCAATTCTACCTTATTTTTCCAGCTACCGATATTTTCACGTTGAAGAACCTTGATGTAATGGGCAAGCCTGTTCACCACCATCATGTAGGGAAGCTGTGTGCCCAGTTTGTAATTGGTTTCGGCATCCTTGCCCTCTGGCGTGTTGCCAAAATATTTTGGTTTTTGCACGGAGTTTGCTGAGAAGAATGCAGCATTATCTGAACCTTTACGCATGGTCAGGGCAATAAATCCTTGTTCGGCAAGTTCAAATTCCCGGCGATCGGAAACCATCACATCTGTTGGGTCCTTTGTTTCCAACTGCCCCATGGATTCATATTGGTGCATGACCATATTCTCCACAGCACCGCCGCCTTGTGGGCCAATGATGTTTGGGGTCCAACGATAGTTGGCAAAGCTATCAGACAACCGGCTTGCAAGTGCAAAAGCTGTGTTTCCCCAAAGATAATCTTTGGAATCTGCTGCGGAATTCTCATTATAGTTGAATGACTTCACGGGGTTGTTTTCGACCGAGTATGGATTGCGCAGCATGAAATGTGGAACGGTGAGCGCAAAGTAACGTGCGTCTTCGCTCTCACGGAAACCTTGCCATTTGGCATATTGTGGGCCTTCGAAAATGGAAGCCAGATCTTTGAGTCCGGCCAAATCGTCAAATTTTTCGATGCCAAACATGCTTGGAGCTACAGAGGAGAGAACTGGCGCATGGGCCATGGCACCCACCGCAGAAAGATCCCGCATTAGCTGGACGTCTTTGCTGGAGGCGTCGAATTGATAATTGGCGATAACAGCACCAACTGGCTTGCCACCAAACTGACCAAATTCGTCAATATAGACATGCTTATATAAGCCGCTCTTCACAATCTCCGGTGCGTCTTCGAAATCATCGGAAAGCTCGCGCTTGCTGATGGAAATCATTTCCACCTTCAAATTCTGACGAAAATCTGTGTTATCGACCAGATATTGAAGACCCCGCCATGAGGATTCCATTTCTTGGAATTTTTCATGATGCAAAATGGCATCAAGTTGCTTGCCCATGCGCTGTTCAATCTCTGCAATCATGTGATCCACGATGGCCGATTCAACCTTCTCCCCTGGCTTGTGGGATTTTACCAATTCAGCGATGAATGCATTCACACCCTGCAATGCAACATCATAGCCGTCATCAGATGGTGCCATTTTGGTTTCAGACATAATTTGCTCAAGGAGAGATCCCTCAGCAACTTCTGTGGCGGCAGCTTGGCCTTCGGTGTTCATTTCCGTGTCAGACATTTTCGACTCCGATTATAAAATTTTTACAATATGCTTTGGGACAAACTCAGGATTCTTTATCGAGTCCAAGTTCTTTCATGAGTTGGGTTTTTGCGCCTTCGTCATCAACAATGCCTTGAATGGCTTTGCGGAATGCGGGAACGTTACCCAAGGGGCCCTTCAATGCTGTCAAAGCCTGACGCAATTCCATGAGTTTGCGAAGCTCGGGGACCTGCTCGACAACACTTTCTGGACCAAAATCCTTCATGTTGTCGAATTTCAAGTTCACCGCCATTTCGTCTTCGCCCTCGGCAAGTGTGTTGCCCACATTAAGATCCAACGAAAGCTTTTGGGCCTTCAGCACATCATTAAAGTTATCTTTATCAACGTTAATGCGCTCGCGCTCTTCCAAAGGGGTATCATCCGCGCGCATGGTAAAGTCACCAAGAACGACATGCTTAAACGGGAGTTCCACTTCTTCTTTCGCATCCCCGGTGGCTGGGCGGTATTTAATGTTAACCCGTTCTTTGGGGGCTACGGTTCCATCTTTGGCCATGAT
>DKOD01000174.1:13153-27902 GCA_002469865.1 Alphaproteobacteria bacterium UBA7371
TATCTCTAAGGCCAGCTGCATGTTCAAGCGATAAATACTCTCACTATGTTTTTTTCGCAGATCTTTAATCTGGCCAAGGCCAAGCATCTCGGATTCTGGCGGTAGTTTGCTAAGGGCGTGGAGCACCGTTTTGCTATGAAGGGTGGCAAGCCCGGGTTCCCATTGTTCAAGATCATGTTCTGCGGCCATATCTTCAAGCCCAACGACAATATGAACCGCTGCTTCGGCAAGGCCTGCATCGGTGCATAATTGGGCCTTAGCCAAGGCCCAACGAAATTGATCCCGTTGGTTGGTTGCCAAGGACATGCCTTCATCAAGCAACTTGGCCGCTTCTGCCACCTTGCCCCCAGCAGCCAGCTTACGGGCCTGACTGGCCTGGGTTTTTATTTCCGTGGCCACCTCGTCGCCACCTCCGGTGGTGCCTGTTTCTTCGGATGCCAACACAACCTCGTCAATCCACAAACGCGTTGGTTCGGAAACAAAAGGCTTTCCTCCTTGAAATTTGAGTTCAAGGATTTGGGGGTAGGAGGCGAGATAATTGCGTAAGCCTGCAACCACAGATAACACAGCCTTCTCGGCGCCTAACTTGCCCAGGGCGTTGGCCACATAACGTTGTGGGTCGAGCCAGAACAAATAGTCCTGCGCCATGGTTTCTGCCTGATTGATAAGGAGCTCATAATTCTCGGAGCTTTCCATGAGATCCAGGGAGTTGAATGCCTCGTCTGTTGGTGGTGGCAACAATGTTTCGCTCTTATTGGCTGCTGGCAAAGAAGTGATCGTGAGCCACTGAGCAGTCCTTTGGATCAGGTAACTGCGTGGGTCGCGTATATCTGCTGTTCTCATGGCTTTGGCGAAATCCAGCATGTTTGTTCGAAAATCCGAAACAGCCTTGTCAAATTCTGGGCCTTTGTTGGTTGGAAGGGTTGCTGCTGGTGCAGCCGCCATTGCCGGTGCCGCAACTTGCGATGTCGGAACAGCTGCAGCCTCTTCGCTGTTCTGGTTTGGGGTGGTGTCTGCATGTTCAGTGGATTGTTTGATCAGATAATCAGCATCACGCTTTTTTTCCCGCAATGGCCTCAGAAAGGCTGTTATTTCTAAACCCTCCTTGGTGGCTTTTGTGCCGTAAATGTCCGCAAAGCGGTCCAGCCCCTCGGATAGGGAAATAATAGAAGATGCATTGCCGCCACCAACCTCGACCTCCTCGATCATGCTGGTGCATCTTTCCAAAACCCAATTGGCGGAATTCACGCGCGCGCGCTCTCTTTTGGCAGGCGGATAGCCCTCCTCCCAAAAATGCTCCGCCATGCAGGTGAGCATGCGAAGCCCCCTGTCGAGGCCTTTTATTTTTTCCCTTTGGGCCGAGGCGAGCGCAAGATAGCCGGCAACCACAAAGTTTTTGTTTTTGTTTTTTAAAATATCCGTTGCCAACTCTTGAACTTTGTCCCAGGCCACGGCGTTGAGGCCGTTCATGTCGAGCTTCGAAATTTCTTCCTGCAATTCTTCCAATGCAGGGTCATCACGGTCAAACACGCCGGCTGGGTTCCCATCCGTTATGGGTTCAATGCCAAGAGAAATCAGCTGGTCGTTTTCATCTTCCATAAGTTTCTCCCGTATGAGGCTTTTTCCTTGGTCGTATAATGGCGGTTTCTTCAAGATGCAGAAAGACAAAAATTTTGTTGTTGATGCCCATATGGTTCTATAAGTAAAAAAGCGCATCTTTTGGAGAAGCGGTGATGGTGGCAGATCAGGAATTCCCAACCATGTCTTTTGGCTCTGGCGCATCCATGCCATCGGTCCGTAAGCAGCCATTTTCAATCCTGCTTATGGGGCAGTTTGGCCTTGGGACACCAGCCATTCACGGCTTATTGGACCGAGATGTCCAGGCATTGCTTGCAGACCGTCAGCCAAATTTGCAGGTCCAGCTTCCCAATTTGTTTCAAGGCCAGGGTAACATCACTGCTGAAATTACCTTCGGAAGCCTCAAAGATCTTCGCATTGAGCGTCTGGCTCAATGTTTTGCGGAAATTGAGCTTGCATGCAAATTGCATGGGGATTTGAAAAAAGGGTTGGCGCGTGAGGAAGTCATTCGCCGAAATCCTGAAGCCTCAAGCTGGCCATGTGTTGCGGATGTGGTTGGTAAAGAAGCGGGCAATGGGGAGAATATGTCGCCGGCAGATGCTCCGGAAAACGCAAACACCACCAGATCTGAACCAGGCAAATTCGAAGATCCATTGGATAATATTTTGTCCATGGTTGCTGACGTGGGTGTGGTGAACACCTCACCCTCCAGTGAAGGCCAGCCAAGTCAGTATGGTGGGGAGATGGACCAAGTGCATCGGGCCCTAAATGCATTTGTTGGGCATATTTCACGTGACTTTGCCCCCCGTGATGTTGGTTCATGGTCCAAACAGGCCCTGTCAGGTTTGGAGCATGTGCTGGCAGCCCAATTGTCTTTGCTGGCGGAGCATCCAACCTTGCGGATGTTGCGCCGCAATTGGCTCATGGTGTCTTTTTTGCTCAAGAGACTTGGTCGATCTGGCGATGTGCGCCTACATCTGCTGGATTCCGCAGACATGTCCCTTGCCCAAGCCATGCGAACCTTGTTGCTCAATCGGGATGATTTGATGCCAGAGGGGCTTGGCGTGATGATCCAATTGGAGGTTGTTGATGGCCCAGCTGTGCCATCTCTGCTGAGCCAATATGCAGAGATTGCCGAACTTATTCAGGTTCCCTTGGTCACGTCTGTGGGGGAAGAATTTTTGGGCATAAATGACGGAAAGCTTCCCGAGACGCCCATCAAAGAGGCCTATCGTCATGCTTGGAATGAATTGCGTGGTAAGCCGGAATCACGCTGGTTGGGCGTCACTTGCAACGGGTTTTGCTTGGAAGATGAGCTAAGGCTTTCGGATGTCAGCATGATTGCGGCAGCGCATGGGGGCATGACCATTTCCTATCCATGTCGTGGTTCAGGCGCTGCCATTGTTGCGGCAATTTTGGCCCAATGTGTCGAAGCTACTGGGTGGCCAGGTGATGTCATGAACACGCAATATGCCGTCGACGGCCTTGTTATGCCCGTTGACAGGAAAACCTCCTTGCTGTGGCCATTGGGCCTTGGGGAGGTAAGGGCCCTTGCAAGCTCGGGTGTTATGGCCCCCGGGTCAACGCAGCTGCGCGATCATCTATTTTTGGCTTCGGCACCATCCCTTGCGGGCCAATTTTCTGATGGAAGAGATATTGGCGCTGGGTTTGTCTATCAACTTCTTTTCCGCAAGGCGGTCAGCATCATTGAAGCAAATTATGACCAATTATTTGGTTTGCAGGGTGTTTATTTATGTGAGCGTTTGAGCCAAATGATGGCGATGTATTCGGGTGACGGTCAGGTTCATGTTGCTGAGATGCAGGCTGATGATGGTGTGAAGGGTGTGGTTATTGATATCACTTTTGGGTCGAGTATTCTTCGGGGCGGCCAAATTCATCTTGAACTGCCTTTGGCCTGACCAACAACCACAGAGCACCAGGAAAAACTTTGTTATTTGGGGATCAAATGATTTCAATACGCATCATGGATGGGCCCGAAGGGATCAGTGGTTTTGACCAAAAGCCCCACACATTTGCTGGTGGTGAATTGGTGATCGGGCGTGGTCGGGACGTGGATCTCCTGTTGCCAGATTCAAGCCGTGTTATTTCCAGGCGTCATGCAAGCATCAGCATGGAACAGGGCAGTTATTTTTTGCGTGACACAAGTGCCAATGGGACGACCATTAACGCCAAGCTGGTGGGGCAGGATGATGAGCCAGTGCTTCTGGCTGATGGCGACGAATTGATTATTGGGGCTTATCGGTTAGGCTTGGCTATTGTGACCGATACCCAAGTATCCACACAAAAAATAGTTCCAACGGATGAATTTGATTTGTCGGACCTCATTGGACGGGCTGCGCCCAAGCATACAACAAGACAGGCGGACGCATCCAAAGCTGACTTAGAAGACATACTGAACAATTTTGTGGGCCCAAAGAAAAAAAACTAGCTTGGCAAATCAGGTACTTTTCATGCAGAACAAGCCAATATCCTTGGTTTGATGGTGTGGATGGGCTTGTGTTTTCTTCTGGTAAATTGCTGGCTTTCGCTCTTTTGCTGACCTTGGCAGGTTGCGCGGGTAGTTCTCAACCGGACCCTACTGAGGTTTCTTTTTCGTTGGGGGCGACCAAGGGGCTTAACCCCAACAGCAAGGGTGAGCCGTCACCTGCTGTTGTTCAGATATATGAGTTGGCCCAAACATCGGTCTTTGAAGGGGCGCAGTTTTCCGAGCTTTTTTATGATGGGCGCAAAACATTGGGCGGCGATCTTCTTGGGGCGGTTGCGCTGACCCTAAAGCCCGGTGAGGAAATCACAAGGGACTACAAATTTTCCAGCCAGACCAAATTTTTGGGTATACTCGTGGGGTATCGGGATATTGCCAACGCGAAATGGCGTGAGGTTGTTGCGGTGGAAAGTGAAGATAGCAACGATGTGGTCGTTACTGTTGATGCGCTTAGCGTGTCGGTGGCTGTAGATGATTCTTGGTTTTAAGCTTGTCGGGGGCATTCAATGAAAAGCAGTAAGCCAATTTGGTCTGAAGGCATGTTCATGCGCCCGCAGCATTTTCAGCAGGCGGATCGATATGCCGATGCCCAGCGCAACCTTGCGCGTGAATATTTGCATCAGTTTGGTTGGGGTATTCATCAGTTGGTTGTGGACGTCGATTTGTTGGCCCAAGGTAAGTATGCTTTGCAAGAATTGCATGCTATCTTCCCGGACGGAACATTGGTGCGTCTTCCCCATGACGCAGATGCTCCGGGCCCAAGAGATATTGGTCGGGACCATGAGGGAAAGCTCATCTATCTTGCTGTCGGTGCAAGGCGCGGTGATCAACAAGACACCAACATGGAAAATGGGTCGGTGTATGCCGGTCGTTATGTCCGCAAATTTCAAGCCTTGCGTGACGCCACCCAAGAAAGTGGTGAGGTCATGGAAATTGCCGTGGCAGAGCTTGATCTGCGCATCGCCTTTGAGGGGGAGCCTTTAGAAGATTTTATTCTTCTTCCGCTCGCGCGTGTCGGCTCGATTAATGCTGACGGATCTGTGCTGCTTGCCAAGGATTATTTTCCACCGGCTTTGTCCTTATCTGCCCATGATGGTTTTTTGGCCATGGTGGCGGAAATCACGTCCTTGCTGCGCCGTCGTGGCGAGCAGCTTGCGCAGGATGTGGATCCCAGTAGGGCTCAAGGCGTTTCGGATTTGTTGGATTTTAATTTGTTGCAAGCAGTGAATAGCCACGAGCCGTTCTTTCGGCAGCTTTCGGCCACGACAGATTTTCACCCCTTTGTTCTCTACATGCGCATGATGGATATGGCCGCAGAGCTGGCCATTTATCTGCCGGGCCATCGGCTCACTGAATACCAATCCTATAAGCATGATGATCCTTACCCATCCATGGCACGCGCCTTAGAACTGCTTCGGCAGGAATTGAGTGTGGTCGTTGACCGAAAGGCCCTCCAGCTTGATTTGGAAGCCCGTGGTGGCAACCTGCAAGTTCATGTGGTTGAAGACAGGTCATTGATACAATCGGCGCAGTTTGTGCTTGTTGTCCAAGCCGATGTGCCGCGGCGTGAGCTTATCAATAATATACCCAACATGATCAAGGTTGCGCCTGCCGAAAAGATCCGGGATTTGGTCTCTGTGCAACTTCCTGGAATTCTGTTGCAACCCATGCCCGTCGCGCCGCGTCAGCTTCCATATTACAGCAATGCCGCCTATTTCGAATTAAGTCAGGAAGGCGAGTTCTGGGCTGAGATGGAGGCTTCTGTGGCGTTCGCTTTCCATGTTTCCGGGACATATCCTGGTTTGACGCTTGAGTTTTGGGCGGTACGGTCAGCATGATGCCGACATCGAGCAACAACAATTTTGACGATGAACCAACAGTGGTTATTGGCGCGGTAACTTCGCCGCCCGCCAATCCTGAAGGCCAAGGTCCAGACCATGATTTGTTTGGAGATCCAACCCCGGACATCTCGACTGCACCTGTTGCGGGCGGATGGCAGCCAGATTACTTTTGGCCTCTTTTGGGTCAATCAAATATTTTCGTTGCCGCGTCACTTTCGGCTTTAAATTTGCTGGTGCAAATACGTGCCGCCAATGGCCACGACAACGTCCAGGAATTGCGTGGTCTCGCAGAGCAATATGTGCAGGCATTTCAAGAATCCTTGGCCAAGGGAGCCAGTGCGCAGGATGTCAGGAATATCGCATCTTACGCATTATGTAGTGCGCTTGATGAGGCTGTTTTAACAACCCCATGGGGGGCCAATTCCAATTGGTCCAACCAATCCCTCCTGGCGGAGTTTCATGGGGATGTTTGGGGTGGTGAACGTTTTTTTGAGCATATCGACATGCTTCGCAAAAACAACAACAAAAACGCCCCATTGGTCGCCTTTCATCTGTTGTTGATCGATTTGGGCTTTGAGGGACAATACCGAGTTCAGCGCGGTGGCGATAAGGTCTTGGAGCAATTGCGTAGAGATTTGGGGCGTCGGTTCCGTAGGGACAAACCAGCACCTGTTTCTTCATTGCTTGTGGGTCGGGCTGATGCAGGCCGAACAAACCGAGTTCGTCGATATGTGCCCATTTGGGTGGTTGCATCGGTGGCAGCTTTAATTCTGGCTGGCGGCTATGTGTTTTTCGAAGAACGCTATGAGGTAGCGTTGGTGCCATTATATGAAAAATTCGTTGCCATTGCTGACAACCCGCTCGCGCCGGTGAGGTTGGACCAATGAACTTAATTGTCGGAATATATCGTTTTTTTGCCGCCCGCATTCTTACCATCATTGGGCTTGTGGCGCTTTGTGTTGTTGTTTGGATCCTGGGCCCCAAAATTGCGTTGGGGGAGCAAACACCTCTGGCTTCCTCTGAAGTCAGGGTGCTGGTCATTGCTGGCATTATATCTTTTTGGCTTCTTTTGGAATTTGTTCGTTACCTGTCGAGGCGCAGGTATAATCGTAAGATTATTGCTGAGCTTGCCGAAAGCAATGCCATGGTCGGCGGCACCAGTGTTAGTGACGAGGATTTGGTGCGCGACCGTTTCATGGCAGCGGTTGAATTGCTTAATGACCGCATGGATCAGTCTGGTCGCCGCACGAATATGTATGACCTGCCATGGTATTTGGTTATTGGCGCCTCGGGTTCAGGAAAAAGCCAGATGCTCAGAAATTCTGGATTGGAATTTCTGAGTGATCAAGAAGGTGGCTTTGTGGATTATGACAATATCCAGCCAACCGAGCATTTGGATTGGTGGCTTTCCGAGGATGCTGTTTTTATTGATACCGCTGGAAGATATACAACCCAAGATGTAAATCCACCCAAAGATAAGGCCGCTTGGCGCTCGCTGCGCGACGTCTTGAAAGGGCAACGAGAGCGTCGGCCACTCAATGGCATCATTGTTGCCATTTCTGCCGAACAATTGGCGGGGTCCGAGGATGGATTAACGCAGCTTGCAGACAGTTTGAAAGCGCGGCTTGTGGAGGTGATGGGAACCTTCAAATCGTCTATTCCTGTCTATGTCATGGTGACCAAGTCAGATCTGATTTTGGGCTTTTCGGAATTTTTTAATGGTGTTGGTGCAAGGCTGGTAGAGCAAACTTTTGGTGTTTCGTTAGAATATAACGAACGTGGTTTGGATGCCAAAGGCCAAAAGATCTTGACCGAACGTTTGCGCACGTTGGTCGCAAATGTGCAGTCCATGGCAGATGTGCAAATTGAAGGGGAAGTTGCGGATGATCGGCGCCGCGCCATTTTTCGTTTTCCCATGCAGATGGCGTTCCTCACAGAGCCTTTAAACACAATTGTTTCAGGAATTTTTCGCGCGAGTCGGTATTCCACGGATCTCATTTTGCGGGGGGTCTTTTTTGTAAGCGCGGAAAGTCGTGGTCTGCCAAATGATTTTGTTGGTGGGGAAACATCCAAAAGGCTGGGTTTCCGAGCGGCCCTACCAGCGGCACAAGCCGGCGTTGATGACAGTGCGTTTCTTCGCGCAACCATCAGAAAAATAATACTGCCGGAGCAGGATCTTGCAGGTCTTGACCGAAATCTTGAGCGAAAGTTGTTTGCTTTACATGCGCTTAGCTACACGTTCATCGCCTTGCTTACGGGCATTTTCCTCTTTGTGTGGTGGTTTTCCACGGAGCATGCTGACTATTATGACCGCATCGCGGCAAAACATTTCAAGGCCTATAATGAGGGCATCACAAGATACAACAGCAACCCAACTCTTGAAAACGCCATAGATACGGCCTCCAATTTTGCCCGAAGTAAATATGACAGCACCTCTGAATTCATCTGGATGAGTTTGCTGAAAAATCTGGGACTTGCCGCACCCATAAGGGTTTTGCCTTATTGGAGAACTGCCTATGACAAAGTTCTTGAAGAGGTCGTCATTCCGGCAATCATCAAAGAAACAGGTGAAGATCTGCGTCAGTCCATTGATGCCGAGGATAGCATCAATAATGTCCGGGACTTGCTTCGCCTTTACGTTGGTTATGCCCAACCTGATTTGTATGATGAAAATGGTTTTTTGGCTTGGTTCAAGCGTGAATTGGACGATATTTATCCCTTAGATGAGCGTCGCCAGGAGATTTCCAAGAGGATCACAAGGCCGCTCAATGAAGCTCTTAAAAACCCCCTAAACATTGACAAGTCGCTTGCCGATCGTGGGCGTGCCTACGTGTTTGCCATCCCACCTGCAGAACAGCTTTATGATACTTTGCGTCGCCGTGCTGGAGCAAGAGGTATCGGTGCGGTGACCATGCAAACCCTTATTGGCGCCAAATCCTCCTTATATTTTGATGAGAGTGGGGCCGCTGGAAGCCAATCTGTAAGGGGATTGAACACCGAAAATGGGTTTTACCAAGTGTTTGTGAATGATACCCCAAATCTTATCAATGAGGTTACCCAAGATGATCCGTTGCTTGGGGATATGGCGCAGAGCGAAGATAACAGAACCTTAGTGACTGAATTAACTGCTCTATACACCAAAGATTATATTGAAGATTGGAAGCGTTTCCTTGACGGCATAAGGCTTATGCAATTCAGCGATATTTATCATGCGGAACAAGCCCTTCAAGTTCTATCAAACGAAAAGGACTCCCCGATCAAAAAGTTGCTTTTGGCAACGGCACAAAACACAACCTTACCGGCCGAAAATGCGAAAGGCCTTGCTGGTCTTGCCCAAAAAGCTCAGGAAGCTGTTGGGCAGAAGGCGGCGGCTGTCGAAGGGCAAGCGCCTGGTCAAACCACTGGCAATGCGCAATCTGGCGTTCTTTCACAAGCAGGGGAAGAGCTGCAAGGTTTGGGTCCTTTTTCAACCTGGCCCGGCGTGGAAATTGCCAATGAATTTCGATCCCTAAACGCTAAAATGGTTTCGTTTGGAGGTAGTGAGCCTGATTACCCCATGATCCAATCAGCCATTGCACGTGTTTATGCTAGTTTCAACGTCATTGTTGCTGCGCCGGATGTGTCCAAGGCGGCATTTGATGAAGTCGCCAAAAGGGCCGAGGAGGGTTCTGGTTCAAACCTTGTCCGTCTTTCCACATTGGCGGCCCAGCAACCTGAACCTCTGCGCAGGATTCTGAATGATATTGTTGCACAATCTTGGTCGGTGCTGGTGAAAGAATCGCGTAATTATATCGATGAGCGTTGGGAGGCTGAGATCTTGCCAATATGTGAGCAGGCCATCATGGCAAGATATCCTGCCAAGGCGGATGCGAATGACAATATTGCCATCAACGATTTCACAACATTTTTTGCACCTGGCGGCACGATTGATAAATTCTTTAAGACCCATTTGGAAGCTTATGTGGATACCAGTGGAGAAACATGGTTGTTGCGCAAAATGAATGGGTTGTCGTTGGGCATTTCACCAGCTGGGCTTAGGGTGTTTGAAGAGGCATCGAAAATAAGAAAGGCCTATTTTGGAGCCAACAACCCAGCTCCAAAGATGAGTTTCACCCTGACACCAAGCTTTCTGGATGCTCAGGCAGCCAAAGTTGTTATTCAAGAAAACAAGAAAATTGACAGTTACCAACATGAACCTCCCAGGGAATTTGGTTTTTCGTGGCCATCTGATGAACCTGCTGTGGATTTATCCGTGTCCTTGTTTGATCTTCAAAACACTTCATCAAAATATAGGACATCGGGTCCTTGGGCTTGGTTTCGTTTGTTTGAAGAAAATGATTTGAAAAAACAGGCTTCTGGAGATCGTTACAGCCTTGGTTTCAAACTCCGTGGTATGGAAGCGCGTTATGACCTCAAGATTGATGGCATGACCAACCCGTTATCGCAGCCAAATTTAACGGGCTTTGCATGCCCAGCCCTGTTGTAACACCCAAGCTTGTTGCATGTGTTGCCACCACCCAGACGGCAACAATTTGGCTGGGGTCCCGGGTGGGAGAAAAGCTTGCTGTGAAAATAGCCAAGCATGGCCACCCAGCTGGTGCACATATTGAACATGAGGCACGCATCCTGTCCCAATTGGAGGGTATTGATGGCATCCCCCAGCTGGTGTGGTTGGGTGAATTTCATGGGAAAACCGCATTTGCTTATCATTGGATCGATGGATTGAATTTGCGCTTGTGGACCCAAAAACAAAATATCAGAGAAACTGACTGGGAAAAATTTCAGAAAGTCTTGATGGCATGCCATCAAGAAAACATTGTCCATGGGGACATTAAGGCTGGAAATTGTTTGTTGTGCCGTGATGGAAGCGCGCATTTTATTGATTTTGGGAAATCCAGTCTTTCCTCAAAAGAAAGGCTAATGCACGATTGGGCATGCCTGACAAAACTGAAATCAGAGTTTGGCAATGTCCGACAAGAAGCATGAACAGCAAAGGATCATGGCAAATTTGGTTGGACCCATATCAATCCACCAACACGTTTGAACCAAGGGTCCGATATTATCGCTGCAAATACCAATAACATTCCGGTAAGCAATCTGATTAACCAGGTGACATTCATTGCAAAGCGGGGTCATGTTTGCCCAGGGTAGCTCAACGCTTCATGAGATCTTCGCTGGGGTGTTTTTTGCAAATCGTGGCACGAATAACCCTGCCTCACTTGCGCTCAAGAAGCCCCTCTTCCTCAAGGATTTTTCTAGCTGAACGAAAGCAATTAAGCGCTTGGGGCACCCCGCAATAAATTCCCACCACATGAATGATGGCGCGGATTTCTTCTTTCGTGACACCATTTTTGATCGCGCCACGACAATGCAATTCCCATTCATGCATTTTTCCAAGAGCGCCAATCATTGCCAGGTTCATCATGGAACGTGTCTTGGCATCTATGGCGTCGTCACCCCATCCAAAACCCCAGCACCATGCCGTCATGGCCTCTTGGAAAGGCTTTATAAATTCATCGGAATTTTCCATGACCTGGTCGACATATTGCTCCCCAAGTGTGGCCTTGCGTTGGCGCATACCTTCTTCAAAGAAATCTTTCATCATAGCCTCCCTAATTTGTTGTTTTTATAACATGGGTTGAATCACGTGCGCTTCGAGGCAAAGGGAGAATTATTATAACGAAAGGTGCCCGTGCCCGTGGCCACGAGGTTACCCAATTCATCGCAAACCGTGCCTTCTGCAAAATAAATGGTTTTGCCACCACCGGTGCGCCGAGCTTCCCCGACCAAGATCTTGCCCTCGGGGCGGCCCAGAAAATTCACATTCATGCTTAATGTCATGGCAAAGCGACGGTTTTCTGGGTCACCAGTGTAACAACCTGCAAAACCCATGACGGTATCCAACAAGACCGCGTGAACCCCCCCATGGGGAATGCCATAGCGGTTCATTAAGAATTGTTCCAAAGGCAGATGAAACACGGCATGATTTTCTTCCCATAATTTCATGACAAAACCCAAATGGGACTGCATGGGGTAGGGCGTTTCAATAAGTCGTTGATCCATAAACAAACCTTTTAAATGACAATGACGTTATGGTTCTTTGGCAAAAATCATGGAGGTAAGATAGGCCTCACCTTGATGTCCTGGCCCATCATTGAGTGTTGTTTGGGTCACTTCAGCTTCCAGCATGCGCCATGGGGCTAGCTCCCCACATATGAGTTCGGGGTCATAGGCAAGTTCCGCACGTCCGGGGCCCTTGCCGAGCAAAGTCACTTGATCTGGATGAAAGCCTTCCAGAACAAGATGGCCATTTTTTTTGAGCAAATGTGCAGCAGCCCGAAGGATGATGCGGCGTTCGTCTGGCGGCACGTGAACATACATCACCGCCACAAGATCCATGCTGTTTGGGGCAAAGGGTGGTCGTTTTGCATCCGCAACCACACGGCCCAAGATAAGTTGTTCGCGCTTATCTTCAGCTTTGGCCTTGGTCACAGCGACATGGGAGATATCGCAGGCCACGACATCATATCCAAGACGGGCCAAAAAACGGGCATGACGCCCTTCGCCATCACCCGGCAAAAATGCCTTGCCTATGGGCAATTGGTGTTTTTTGACGCAAGTGGCCAGATAATCTGAGGCTTTGTCGCCATAAAGGAGTCCTTTGGCAGTTTGGTATTTGTTATCCCATTGGTGGGCATATTTATGGGGGAACCCAGCCATTTACATATCCTTTAATCTGGCCACTTATGTTGCTACAGCCTAAAATCTGCCAAACATCGAGGGGGTGTGCGCACAAACCAAGGACGTGGCTTTTGCAAAATAATTCTCAACAACAACCCGCGCCGTCATGGCTTCCATTTGCGCCATGGGCATTTGTGCTTCTTTGGTCGGCCGGTTACGGCGTGGCAAAGTTGAGCTTGGAATATACCACACCTCTTAATCTGTTGGCACTGAGATTTATATTCACCGCACTGATTTTAGGTGTGGCGGTCATGCTCATGCGCATTCGCTTGCCCGGATGGCAGATTATCAAAATTAACATCATCGTGGCCACCTTTATCCATGTGCTGCATTTTGGAATGGTTTATGGCGGGCTGGCCCTTGGCGCTTCGGCTGGTGTGATTGCGTTATTTGCAGCAAGTCAGCCCATTCTTGTGGAGTTGGCCGCCAGTTTGTTCCGACGCAAGCCACCCCATCTGGTGTTGATGCTCGGCCTTGTTATGGGGATGGTGGGGGCTGTTTGGGTGATTGTGGCCCGGGATGAATTTGAAGGTCAGGCCCTGTTGGGGGCCCTTATGGGTTTTGGGGCTGTTGTGGGTTTGTCCATTGGCACGGCCTATGAACGCCGGCATAAGCCTGGCGGTCATCCCCTGGGCAATTACCTTGTGCAATATCTTTATGCAGCAGCAGTCTCTGTGCCCTTGGCGCTTCTGGTGGAAGGTGTGCAGATTGACCCGGACCCCAATTTGATCATGGCGGTTTCTTATCTTGTCATCGGTAATGCCATCACAGGTGTTTTCTTGCTGCTCACCATGGTGCGTCATGGGGCCCTATCAAAGGTAACATCAGTGATGTTTTTGGTTCCCGGCCTTGGTGCATTGATCGCTTGGTTGGTGGTCGGTGAGGCCATGCCGCCAGCGGCGTGGCCAGGCATTATGCTTGCGGCTGCCGGCGTGTTGTTGGTTCTTTATGGGGGACGTTTGACTGGACAAAGAAGTGCAAAATCCAGCATTTAATATTTGTCGAAGTTGTTCTATTCCAGCCGTCTATCAGTTAAGGGGTCCACATGCCGTTCCGTCGTATCACCCATCTTTTTAAAAATGAGGCAGCTGGTGGGGTTCTTCTGATGTTGGCCGCCGCACTGGCACTCATTCTCGTGAATATTGGTTACAAGGAAAGTTACGATTTGGTCATGGGGGCCAAATTCACCATTGGCTTTGAGGGGTTTCAACTTTCCAAAGCATTGATTTTGTGGATCAATGATCTGTTAATGGCCTTGTTCTTCCTTCTCGTCGGTCTGGAAGTGAAAAGAGACATCGTCGAGGGACAGCTTTCGTCCATCCGCCAAGCCCAGCTTCCTTTGGCGGCTGCTATTGGTGGCATGGCGGTGCCTGCCTTAATTTATATTTTTATCAATAAGGACAATCCCAACCCTGAGGCGCTCAACGGATGGGCGATACCGTCGGCCACTGATATTGCCTTTGCCCTTGGTGTCTTGGCCCTTCTCAAAAGCCGGGCACCATTATTCCTTAAGGTGTTTTTGACAGCCATTGCGATCATTGATGATCTTGGGGCCATCATCATTATTGCTGCTTTTTATACCGCAGAATTGAATTTCCAGGCCTTGGCCGGGGCCGGTGTGGTGCTTGCTCTTTTGGCAATGTTGAATTTGTCGGGTGCAAGATCGATCACCCCTTATTTGCTGTTGGGCGCAATTTTGTGGGTGTTCGTGCTTAAATCCGGTATTCACGCTACCTTGGCAGGTGTCGCCGTGGCCATGGCCATTCCTTTGGCACGTAAGGATAGTGAATATGAGCCCCCGCTTCTCAGGTTGGAACATGGCCTTGCGCCGTATGTATCCTTTTTTATCCTTCCTATTTTTGCCTTTGCCAATGCAGGGGTGCCCCTGGGTGGGCTCACCTTTGCAAGCCTTGGTGAGGGTATTTCCCTTGGCATCATCCTTGGGTTGGTGCTTGGCAAATTGGCGGGTGTTTTTGGTGCCACCGGACTCGTGATTGGCCTTGGGTTATCCCGTAGGCCAAGCGAGGTAAGTTGGACACAATTGGTGGCCGTATCTGCGCTATGTGGGATTGGTTTTACCATGAGC
>DKOD01000104.1:0-258 GCA_002469865.1 Alphaproteobacteria bacterium UBA7371
GATCCAGCAGGTATTTTCGGTGGAATAGCTGACACAATTTGCTTTGGAACTTGCTGTGGAACAGGTGTAGGTACCAATTGCGGTGCTTTGGGAACAAAATATGGGCTATTTCCAGTAAAGGTTTTTGGTGGAATAGCTAACACATTTTGCTTTGGAACCTGCTGTGGAACAGGTGTAGGCACCAATTGCGGTGCTTTGGGAACAAAATTTGGGCTATATCCGGTAACGCTTTTTGGTGGAATAGCTGACACAATTTGC
>DKOD01000104.1:651-2120 GCA_002469865.1 Alphaproteobacteria bacterium UBA7371
GGGCTATTTCCAGTAAAGGTTTTCGGCGGCACGGCCGTTACGACTATTGGGGTTGTTATGCCAGCACCACTTCCCGTAGTTTGGCCAGTTTGGGTATTACCAGGCGTGACAATTACTGTTTGCACATCCGTTGTTGGCGGCTTTGGTGCGACTGTAACATGTGTCCCACCCCCACCCTGGCAATTAGGGTTATGGGCTGCTGCATTTGCATTGTGACAACCAGGAGGGTTTCGTTTTGCTTCCACCTGAGATGGCGAGACAATTGCCAGCACAAAGGTAGAAACAATGATTGCAGCACATGAATCTAATATTAATCTAGTCAATAAACCTCTCCTTCTCAACATTTTCACCAGCTTATTTGGGCCTGGATATAAAACACCGGATCAACGGATCGGTTGCTATTCTCGCTGTCAAATACCGGCGCCGCCAACCATGAATTTAAAGAAAGACCATTGGCAAAAGATAACTTTGTTCCAAGACCAGCACTAAGAAGCTGGACATCATCAGGCCTTCCAGATGACACTTCATTAGATGGGTTCGACAAGTAGCTCCCATCCAAAAATATATAGGGTGTTATCCCATTGAACGCATTACCCTCGAGGTGAAGCGTTTGACCGCCTTCGATGGTCAAATTCACGCCACTACTTCCAGCATATTCAAAGGGGGCAAAACCTCTTTGTTTATTTTGACCCCCAAAACTTAGTAGCTCAAAAGATGGCATATCTTTCGATCCAATTTGCCCTGACAATTCAAGAAGCATTTCAGCCTGATCGGAAACCATAGGCAACCATGTAATCAAGCCAAGTCCACCCCTCAGAGACCCAAAAGAATCGTTATCATCCGCAAAAGACCGGCCATAAGACGATGTTAATCCATAAGAGAAGGTGTCCCCATGGTCCGTTTCTCTCTTATGAAACCAAGACAATCGTGCGACACCGTTTTTGCGCTGATCAGTTTGGCTGTCATCATCAACGCGATAATCAAATTCTAAATACCCTGTTTGGGCTTTACCAATTGTTCTTTCAAATTGGTGCCCAATCATAAATGCCGCAGCAGAAGACGTTGTTTCTCCATCATTCTGACTTCGAAAGCTAAAATCGGAACCAGCATCAAAATGCGTTAACCTCACCTCAGCAAAAGTACCATTACTAATTACTGGGGATTGATAGGAAACCTGCCCAAACAGCGTATGGTTCTCTGCATCTTGGTCAGAGCCTGCTAATTCAAATCGCAAAATATCACCGCCGCGAATAAAAGAATAGTATTCTTGATGAAGAACGGCCGCATGTCCTGAGAAGTCAGTGGTAGGGATATTGTGAAATGATAAGCTGCCAGATTGAAAAATCTGCGACGCGCTGAGGATTGCAGCATAAGAACCTTCATTGGACAATCTCTCCAACTGAATTCCTGCATTGAGCCCTGGAATATTGTTAATAAGGCCCATCACATAATCTACGTCATCGATGGTT
>DKOD01000104.1:2473-19231 GCA_002469865.1 Alphaproteobacteria bacterium UBA7371
CAAACGGAGATATCTCTCAGCAAGTGCCGCCGTGACCTCATCCAACCCTCTTACCTCTACCTCATCTATTCGCCCCAAATTAACAATGAGGAGATCATTTTTGATGAACACAGTCGCCAACGGATAGCCAGAATTTTCCAATATATGCACAAGACTATTGGCGGCATTGTAACTATCCATGTCTTTGGAGATTTCAATTTTTCCAAGCAGTGCATCTGGAAGGTTATCGATTTCCCATAATACCTGTGCAGTTGCTTCGCTTTGCAAGCCAAAGGCCATGCTGGTGGCCAGGTAAAACCATGTTATTTTACTGCTCATGCAAAAGCTCCTGCGAAGAGGCGGTAAAACCTCTGATTTTTAGAATTTTACTCAACGGAGCAACCATTCTTATTTAACACAAAACCGCATCGACATCTTGTGTTTGGTTTTGAGGCCACTGTTTTGGCTTAACCACGCGGCGGCTCAGGCGCAAATTTTTGTACTACCATGGCGCTTTTGAGCAAATCTTTTATGCCAAATCAAGTCAAATTGGGTTTTTGCAAATATTTGTTTGGTGATTTGAAGTAGATCATTAATGCGTAGAATGATCAGGCAAAGGAAACTGCTATTCCAAAAAAAGCCAAAGCTTGGCTGGGGTGGTAGGATTCGAACCTACGATACACGGTACCAAAAACCGATGCCTTACCACTTGGCTACACCCCAATAGCGAAGCGCAGGATTTACACAAAGTCTGCCCATCTTGGCAACAGCCCTTCTTGGACTTTGATGTTCATTGCCTTAAACCAACACCAACCCATGCCCGTTAGGAGACCTTTCATGAGCCAACGGCCTCAAAAAGCTTACCAAAATAAGGCGTTCATGGATGCCCCCGCGGGCCGGCCATTGCGTATCATGGCAGAATATATGGAACCCATGAACCGCCTCCATGATCATAACATCCTGGACATGATTGTGTTTTTTGGCTCCGCACGCGCACCTTCACCAGAGCAGGTTTGTGACATCCAACATGAGTTAAAAAACGGCGCCAATGCCGAGCGACGCCTGCATCTTGAACGCAAATTATCCTTGGCCTCATCCTATGACAAAACCCGCAAGCTTGCCCAACTTCTCGCCGGTTGGAGCCAGGAAATATCCCAACAGCGTGGTGAGCAAGGTCAACGCTTTGCAATTGTAACCGGTGGGGGGCCTGGAATCATGGAGGCAGCCAACCGTGGCGCACATGAGGCAGGCTTACCCTCCATTGGCATGTCCATCGCTTTGGATCATGAAATGGAGCCCAATGCCTATATATCCGACGGACTGAGCTTTGAGTTTCATTATTTTTTTATGCGAAAATTCTGGCTCACCTACCTATCCAAGGCCATTGTGGTCTGCCCAGGTGGCCTTGGAACAATCGACGAATTTTTTGAGATCATCACATTGTTACAAACCAAAAAGATCAACCGAGCTTTTCCAATTCTTGTGTTGGGCAAAGAGCATTGGCAGGACCTTATCAATTTTGATGCCATGGTCGAGCGGGGCGTCATCAATCGGGAGGATCTGGATCTGTTTACCATGACCGACGACGTTGATGAGGGATTTCAATGGTTGAAAAGTCAGTTGTCAGGCTGGGCCTTAGATCATCCTGGGGCAGGCATGAGTGAAGAAGATTTGAGTATTATTTGATGGAATATCTCGATGCTTGTGATGCAGGGGCATGCCTACGTGCCGCAAATCTTCTATCCTGGGGCAAAAATGTGGTCGTTCCAAGCGAAACTGTTTATGGCCTGGCTGGCCTTGCCAGAAGTGATTTGGGGGTTGCTGGCATTTTTAAAGCCAAGAAGAGACCATCAGATAACCCGCTCATCGTCCATGTGCTCGGCAAAAATATGGCCCAGGAGCTAGCCCATATTGAAGGGCTTGCCGAAAGATTAATGGACCATTTTTGGCCAGGTCCCCTTACCATCTTGCTGCCAAAGAAAGAAGGCGCTGCATTATCCAGCCTTGTCACGGCAGGCTTGCCCCAACTTGCCCTAAGGGCACCTTCTCACCCGATATTTCGGGAGCTTATTGCCATGACAGGCCCTCTTGCAGCTCCCTCGGCAAATCCCTCAGGTGCACCAAGCCCCACCAGACCGGAGCATATCCTTGCAAACCCACCTTCAGGGGTGGATGCCTTGCTTGCAGCAGGCCCATGCGCATGCGGGCTTGAATCAACCGTGGTTGGGATTGAACATGGCCATATTATTATTCATCGACCCGGAATGATCACCAGTGAAGCATTATCCGCTCACGCCCCAACAACCATTCTGCGCGACAAAGAACAAAGCGCATCACCAGGCCTACGCCACAGGCATTATGCGCCCAAAGCCAATCTTATTCTCAACCAACCAAAACCAGTCCAAGGTCAATTTCATATTGCCTTTGGGCCAAGTGCGCATGCCGATTTCCAATTATCGGCATCAGGCGACCTTGCCGAAGCCGCACAAAGGCTATTTCATGGATTGATGGAAGCAGACCGAATGGGCGCCAAAATGGCATCCGTGGCGCCCATTCCCAATGAAGGACTGGGCATTGCCATCAATGAACGTTTGCAACGTGCTGCAGCTGGGGGAATTGTTGATGTCGAGTCTTGACGCATTGGCCAATATTTTTGGGCCCGATCAATTGGTAACAGATGAACATGTTCTGGAACCCATGCTCAAAGAATGGCGAGACCGTTTTTTTGGCACCACCACCGCTGCATTATTTCCCAAAAATACTGACGATGTTGTGCGCATGATTCAGATTATCGCTGCCCATGGCGACCATATCATTACCCAGGGCGGCAATACCGGTTTGGTGGGCGGACAAATCCCACGAAACAAGCGCGAATTCATTCTATCCACCAAAAAAATGAACAAAATTCGCAAGGTGAATCCAGAAAACAACTCCATCACCGCCGAAGCTGGCACCACCTTACATGAAGTTCAAATGGCGGCTGCGGATATTGACCGCCTCTTTCCGCTCTCCCTTGCCTCGGAAGGAAGCTGCACCGTGGGTGGCAATCTTGCAACCAATGCAGGTGGCACGGCTGTATTGCGTTATGGCAACATGCGCGATCTTTGTTTGGGCTTGGAATTTGTGACCGCTGACGGAAGCATTCACGATAATTTGTCCGGTCTTCGCAAGGACAACACAGGTTATGATCTTCGCCATTTGATGGTAGGATCTGAAGGCACACTTGGGATCATCACCGCTGCGACGTTAAAATTATTTGCCGCGCCACGCGATCGCCAAGTGGTCATGGCAGGCCTTGAAAGTCCTTCCGATGCCGTTGCCTTGCTTTCCCTCGCCCAGGAACTTGGCCAAGAACAATTATCCATGTTCGAAATCATGCCGCGCATCGGCATTGAATTTGTGACCCAATATATTCCTGGCCGAAGGGACCCTCTGGAAGCAGCATATCCTTGGTATGTGCTTGTGGAATATTCTGGGGGCAGCAAACAAGGCGCGCTTAACGGGCTCATGGAGCGTTTGATGGAAGAGGGTCTGGAGCGTGGCTTGATCAAAGACGCCGCCTGGGCGCAAACAGAACAACAGGCAAAAGACCTCAAATATCTTCGTGAAGATTTTTCTGAAGCCCAAAAACATGCTGGGGCCAGGATCAACCATGATATTTCCCTGCCAGTTCAGCTTATTCCCCAATTCATGGAAGAAGGGGCCAAGGTTGTATCCTCGGTTTGCCCAGATGCCCGTATTGTCTCATTCGGCCATCTTGGTGATGGCAATCTCCATTACAATGTGTCCCAACCAATTGGCATGGACAGGGATGCATATCTTGCGCTTTGGGAAACAATGAATGAGAAAGTTCATGACCTGGTTGTGTCCATGGGAGGATCCATCAGCGCCGAGCATGGCATTGGCGTGCTCAAAAATGATGAGTTGGCCCGTTACAAAAACCCCGCCGATTTGACCATGATGAGGGCCATAAAACAGGCTGTTGATCCAGGAAATCTGTTCGCGCCAGACCGCATCCTCAGGGCCTAAATAAGCGCCCCACTGGTTGCTACTTTATAGAGAATAAAGCTTGCAAATCCTAAGATGGCAACATTTGAAGCCTGGTTGAGGCGGTGAAGCCATTGCGGGTCGATGCGGCCATGAAAAAATCCAACAATAAAGGTGAGCATGAGCCACCATAGCGTGGCGCCAAGCGCCACGCCTAAAACCATTTCCAAGCCCGCCTTGCCCGCATCATCGCTCATCACAAAACCGCCTGCGCCTGCAAACAAAGCCAGCACCCCCAACAGGGCCATGGGGTTGGTGATGGTCATCACAAAGGTCATCACCATGGATTGCCAAGTTCCCGCTGTGGCGCCCGCTGCCACCTTGCCATCTTCGGCTTTGGGTTCACGGCCATACAAAAGGCCATAGCCACCAATAGCAAGCAAAAAGACCCCCCCAATGATCTGAAGCCAAAAGCCATGGGATTTGAGGAAGCTGCTGATGGCGACAAATTGCAGGGATGCCGCCAAAGCAAAGATGGTATCGCCCAACACCGCACCCAGCCCTGCAAGAAAACCACTGATACGCCCCAGCCTTAAGGTGCGCTGAATACAGATCACATTGACGGGCCCCACCGGTGCCGCCACCAACATGCCAATCAAAACACCATTGATCACACCGTCAAACATCGATGACCCGCTTCAATTGTTAACCTGTTCTGTTTCAAAAAACCGCAGTGACTCCCCCAATGGTGCTTCGGCAAGCTTGCCCTCACGCATGACAATATTCCCACGAATAATGGTCATGACTGGCCATGACGGAAAAACCTCATCCTCAAATGGTGACCAACCGGAACGAGAACAGACCTGATCCCTGGTAAATTTGTGCTGGGCATGGCGGTTAATGATGGAAAAATCAGCATCAAAACCACGTGCAATACGCCCCTTCCCCACCAGACCAAAAACCCTGGCCGGACCGGTGCAGATCATATCAATCAAACGTTCCATGGTCATCCTACCCTCGGCCACATGACGCAGCATGACAGGCAAAATGGTTTGCACACCGGTCATTCCCGAGGGGGTGTTGGGGTAGGTTTGGGCTTTTTCTTCTAATGTATGGGGGGCATGGTCCGAGCCAAGAAGATCAAAAACACCCTCCTCAACACCACGCCACAAACCGATGCGATGGGAGTTTTCACGGATGGGCGGGTTCATTTGTGCATGGGTTCCCAGCCGTTCATAGCAATCTGGCGCATGGAGGGTGAGGTGCTGCGGCGTTACCTCGGCAGTAACCAAATCCTTATGGGCGGCAAGCATATCAACCTCATCGGAGGTGGTGACATGCAAAACATGAATGCGGCGATGGGCTTCCTTGGCCAAACGCAAAATACGCTTTGTGGCCAAAATAGCTGTTTCGGTGTCACGCCAAACGGGATGGGTTGAAGGGTCGCCTGTAAGGGCATGTTCTTTGCGGGCAATCAGCCGAGCTTCATCTTCGGCATGGATGGCAACACGGCGCCTACCTGAAGCAAGCACCCTGGCCAAGGTTTCATCATCCGACACCAAAAGACTTCCGGTGGATGACCCCATAAACACCTTAACACCACAAACACCTGGCAGATTTTCTAAGGTGGCAAGCTGCTCCACATTGTCACCAGCAGCACCCACGTAAAAAGCATATTCACACCAGCTTGAGTGAGCAGCGCGCGCCATTTTGTCTTCCATGGCCTCCATGGTGGTGGTCCCGGGCTTGGTGTTGGGCATTTCAAACACACCGGTGATCCCACCCATGACCGCGCTGCGGGTCCCACTTTCCAGATTTTCTTTATGCTCCAATCCTGGTTCCCGGAAATGGACTTGGGTATCGATGGCACCAGGAAGAACATCAAGCCCATCAGCATCGATGACCTCCTTGGCCGACAGGTCCAACTTGCCCAGGGCCACAATTTTTCCATTCAAAACGCCCACATCCGTTTGCCTGGGACCCGATGCAGTCCAAACCTGTCCACTTTTGATGATAAGATCCAGCGACATGACATGCTCCATGTTGGTTTCGGTGGGCGCTTGGCCACATCCCTCAAAAAGGTCATAATCCCCATAGCCAGATTTGACCATCATTCTTGGCAGAAAAGAGGCATGCTTTTGAAACAACTACCAAACAGAAATGTCATCAGCATCAAGGGTGAAGGCGCGCTCACCTTTTTGGATGGGCTGGTAACCAATCATCTTGACGAAGGAAAACTTGCCAAAGGTGAGCTTATCCATGCGGCCTTGTTAACCCCACAGGGAAAATACCGGGCGGATTTTTTGATCAGCATGACACAAGACGGCATGTTGTTGTTGGATCATGATGCTGGATTGGGTGATGATTTGTTGCGGGCATTGAAAATGTACAAATTGCGCTTGCCGTTGGAGCTAAAACCCCAGGCAGGCATCGTCGCCTGGCACCCCAACCAAGGCATGATGGATCCAAGAGATCCAGCACTTGGAGCTCGCTCTTATGGCCCTGAACATTCAGGCGATGCCACCGCACAATATGAAGAATTACGTATTAAGGCAGGGATCCCCGATAGCCCTGACTTCATGATAGCCCAACCTTTTTGGCTCGAAACTGGGGCATTGCAACGCCATGGCGTGTCCATGAATAAAGGCTGCTTCATCGGCCAAGAAGTAACTGCGAGGATGCATCACCGTGATGCCATACGCCGTACCTTCACAAAAATCAGCTCCGACAAAGCAACCCCAGAGGCAGGCACCAACATCACCGATGAACAAGGACGTCCTGCCGGCATCATCACGTCACGATGGGGCAATCAGGGCCTGGCCTATATACGAAAGGACCGGAGCAATAATTTGCAAGCGGATGGTTGCAATTTGGAGATCATGCCATGACTTCACGTGCCTGGCAGCGCATGCTTTCGGGCCGACGGCTGGATATTCTTCAGCCATCACCCTTGGATATTGAAATTGAAGACATAGCCCATGGCTTGGCACGGGTCTCCCGTTGGAATGGGCAAACAAGCGGCCCATTCTCTTTTTCCGTGGCGGACCATTCTCTTCTCGTGGAGGCAATATTTTCAAGGGACAATCCTGGTGTGGCACCCGGCCATCAGCTTGCTGCCTTGCTGCATGACGCCCCAGAATTTGTAATTGGTGACCTTATTTCTCCATTCAAAAACGCCATCAAGGGTGAATATCGCATGATCGAGAATCATTTGCTCCAGGCAATTCATCAGCGTTTCGGCTTATCAGCCATGCCTGCAGGCATCCATCACGCGATTAAAAAAGCTGACGGCCATGCTGCTTATATGGAAGCAGTTGCCTTGGCAGGCTTTGATGTTGCGGAAGCAACCCAAATTTTTTCCAAACCTGACAAATTGATGGACATTCCAGCAGTACGCGCCCCCATGGACGCAAAAAAAGCGTTCCTCAAGCGCTTCAACAAGCTTTATGAAGACCATCAACACATGATTGCATGAAAGCGCGTGCAAATCCCCACGTGACTTGTGGGGTTGCCCGACTTACATAAAGGTAACCCACGCAATGATGGAAAACGTAAACATGACGCCAAACAGCCTTCAAGATATCAAAGACCGCGCCCTTGGCTTTATGGTTGAAGCTGAGTGGGAGGCTGCAGCGCCTCTTATCGAAGAAATCCTGGCATTAAAAAAACAGCGCAATGCGGTTATTCTTGCGCATAATTACATGACGCGCGATATTTTCCACACGGTTGCTGATGTGGTTGGCGACTCCCTGCAACTTGCCATCGAAGCCACCAAAACAAAGGCCGATGTGATCGTGCAATGTGGCGTTCATTTTATGGCGGAAACCTCCAAAATTCTTAATCCTGGGAAGGTGGTTTTGCTACCAAGCCTTGAAGCTGGATGCTCTCTTGCTTCCTCCATTACCGCTGACCAGGTTCGCGCCATTAGGAAAAAACATCCTGGCAGTCGTGTGGTCACCTATGTCAACACGTCAGCGGATGTGAAGGCTGTCAGTGATGTTTGTTGCACTTCATCAAACGCCCTTGCCATTGTTGAGGCCATGGACAGCCAAAAAGTAATCTTCCTTCCTGACCAATATTTGGCCAAAAATATTGCCGCCAAGACACGCAAAACAATTGTTACCTGGGCAGGATCTTGCGAGGTGCATGAGCGGTTTACCGGTGAAGACATCAAAACAGTGAAGCAGGCAAACCCTGGAATTAAGGTGTTGGTCCATCCTGAATGCCCACCTGAGGTCATCGCAGAGGCCGATTTTGCAGGCTCAACCGCCAAGCTCATTGATTTTGTGAAAGAACATAGGCCCGAACAAGTTGCGCTGATCACTGAATGTTCCATGGCCAGCAATATCGCAGCAGAAACCCCTGATATTGCATTTGTTCAGCCATGCCACCTTTGCCCACATATGCAGGAAATCACCCTCACCAACATCCGTGACGCCCTTCGCGACAACAAGCATGTTGTGGAGGTTGATGAACAAATTGCCGCCGATGCACGCAAGGCCGTTGAGCGCATGATTGAACTCTCCCAGCCCAAGGCTTCATGAACAATCAGGGTGTGCTGGTGGTGGGCGGCGGTTTGGCTGGGCTCACCCTTGCGTTGCAATTGGCACCGCAAAGGGTAACGGTGCTTGCACCCCGCACAGGCAATACCACGGGCTCATCTGGTTGGGCACAAGGCGGTCTTGCTGCCGCATTGGCCAGCGGTGATAGCCCGAGAGCGCATGCGGCTGATACCATCGAGGCAGGTGGTGGCCTAAATTCTGTTGAGGCTGTCGCTTTGGTCACCCAAAAAGCACCTCAAATGATTAAGAACCTTGTGCAACATGGTGTTGCATTTGATCGTGATCATGATGGCAATCTTCACATGGGCTTAGAAGGCGCCCATTCCCAACCAAGAATTGTCCATGCAGAAGGTGACCGGACCGGGCCCAAAATCATGGCAGCCCTACAAAAAAAAGTTGCTCAGGCTGAGCATATTAACATGATCACCAACATGCGGGCCAAGAGTTTGCTCCAAGACCAACACGGTCGGATCGCAGGCGTGGCAGCAATCGATGACTTAGGTCAGGAACAATTTCTTAATGCCCAAGTAACAATCCTTGCCTCGGGCGGTCTTGGCCACCTTTATGGCCATACCACCAACCCAACGACCATCCGTGGCGATATGCTTGGTTCTGCCATAAGGGCAGGCGCCCAATTGTCCGACCTCGAATTTGTTCAATTCCACCCCACGGCTATGGCCGTCACTGCATCACCATTACCATTGGTCTCTGAAGCACTACGCGGCGCAGGGGCTAGGCTGGTTCTTTCCGATGGTGGTTTTTTGTTCCCCGGGCTTGGTGATCTTGCTGCGCGAGATGAGGTGGCACGCAAGATCCATGAAAGTATTCATCGTGGCGCGCCAGTGTTTCTTGATGCGGGGCCAATTGGCGATGACGTGTCACTTCGTTTTCCAACAGTGGCCAAATTGGCTGGTGAGCATGGCTTAGATCTGCAGCATGATTTGCTTCCGGTGGCACCTGCACAACATTATCATATGGGCGGCGTCACAACCGACCTTAAAGGTCAAAGCTCTTTGGAACATTTGTATGTGATAGGTGAAACAGCCTGCACGGGTTTGCATGGGGCCAACCGTCTTGCATCCAATTCCTTGCTCGAAGCCCTCGTGTTTGCCCATGAGGCAGCCGAAGATCTTGCGGGAAGAGAATTTGCCTTGCCGGGCAAACCAACACCACCTGACAAGCTCTTGGATGATTGTGATGAACTTCCCGACCTCATGGACAAACATGCAGGCGTTGTGCGCGAGGAGGCCGGGCTCAAAAAGATCATCGACAGGCTTTTTGAGCATTGCCAAGGGCAAATCCAATTGCTTTCAGCAAGAGATTTGACCGGTTTATCTATTGCTGTTGCAGCCAGAGCGCGCAAGAACTCTATTGGTGGCCATTACCGTATCGACCACCCAGAGCCACCGACAAATAAAGACCGCAAGGCTTGGAACATCACCAGATTGACCAAAGAGGCAGTTTCATGACCAGCAACCAATTACCCCGCTTGATCGCCGAACCACTTCTTCGCACAGCCCTTGGGGAAGATCTTGGCATGGCAGGAGACCTCACCGCCCGCCTGCTCGACCCCAAAAAAACCGGCAAAGCATTCCTTCGTGCAAGGCAGTCGGGTGTGCTTTCCGGGATTGAAGCAGCAGCAATCACATGCAATTTGGTCGATATGTCCATCACAATTGATGAGAAACACCCCAACGGACATGCCCTAGAAAAAGATGATCTGGTGGCGGTCTTGGAGGGCCCATTGGCATCTATTTTTACCGCTGAGCGCACCTTCCTCAATATCATCCAGCGGATGTCAGGTATTGCCACCTCCACCTCAGACTTTGTTCGGGCAACGCACGCAACACATTGCCGAATTTTGTGCACCCGGAAGACAACACCGGGCCTTCGGGCATGGGAGAAGCAGGCCGTTCGACATGGTGGTGGCATTAACCACCGTTTCGGGCTCAGTGATGGCGTGATGCTCAAAGACAACCATATTGCCGCCCATGGTTCCATCACAGTCGCACTTGCCGAGGCCAGAAAAATTTATGGGCCCATGGTCAAGATAGAGGTGGAATGCGACCATCATGATCAGGTCGCCGAGGCAGTTCATGCCGGCGCTGATGTCATCATGTTCGACAACATGAATGTGGAGCAGGTGGCGAAAGCCGTATTGATGGTGAATGGACGTGCTGCCACCGAAGCGTCCGGCAACATGACCCTAGAAATGGTCCCCAAATTTGCGGCCACCGGTGTGGATTATATTTCCGTGGGTAGACTGACCCATTCCAGCCCATCCATTGATTTGGGGCTTGACCTTTAGGACGATGCCAAGAGTGGTAGGCCCGCCAAAAAAACCACGCCTGCCAACACCACTGCGACACCAAACCAGCGCCTTGGGGCAATATGTTCTTTGGCAATGGTTACCGCCCAAAAAAGGGTAAATATGGTCAATGTCGAAAAGACCACGGGCATGATGGCTTTGCCCTCCCCCACAGAGCCTTCAAACAAAAGAAGCGCCCCCATATTCTCCAAGGTTGCATGAAGAACGATCATGGGCCACCAAGAAACCTGAACAAGGCCCCTCAATTGTTGGCGCTGGGTCATGCTCACAACAAAAACAGCACCACAAAAAACAATCGACGCCAAACGCGACAACACAAAGGCATCATGCACCTTCATGCCATCGACACTCAATTCAATCATGACCAAACGCAATGCCAACAAAAGGCTTGCTGAGACGGCCATCACAACCACCGCTGCGGCCACTTCGCCAGCAATCAACACCTTCAAGCCACGGTAAAGGCCACTTACAATGAGGACGCCTGCAAAAATGACGGCCAGGGCAGCGCCTTCAAGCAAGCCCGGATTATACCCCATAAAACCATTCACCAACACCACCAGGGCTGGGTTGGCGGTGATGATGGGTGACACCATCGCGATGGGGCCTCGGGCGAGCGCTTTGAAGACAAGCCAAAGGGCCACAGGGTTCAGCAGCCCTGCCACCAAGGCAAAAAAGAGGTAGGCGGGATCGAGGCTTGTAAAATCTGGAAATGGCCAAAAAACCAAAAAAGGAATGGTTCCCAGGGTCAAAGCCATGCTTGCAGCAGCAAAACTGCCTATGCGGCGGGAATTGGTTCTGGAAACAAAATCCGAAGTTCCTAAGCAGGCGGCTGCGCCTAGGCCTTCTAAGAAACCTGGTGGGATGACAGGCATTGACGCAACTCCATGGTCAGCTGATCGAGCATCTGAAATGGGTTGTTTAACCTTTGGTCAAGTCTATGGGCCACATGGGCAAAACCTTCCCGCCCAAATGCAGCCAATAATTTTCCCTTAACCATGTTGCGTGCCATATCATCACGATGTTTTTGCTGTTGCTGCACATGCTGGCCATGCTGGTCGATGGCCTGTTTCAAATCTTCCATGCCCTTGCCGGTGCTTGCAGAGACAAGATGCAAGGACATGGGCCAATCATCTTGGCTTATGGCAAGTGACAGACTTCCCTTCAAATCCGACAATGTTCGCTCGGCAACCATTCCCATGTCTGATTTTGTTACCGCACAAATATGGGGAACTTCCATGATGCCTGCTTTCATATATTGCAGGGCATCTCCAGAACCCGGCTGTGCCAAAAACACGACACTATCGACAAAATCAGCCACCTCGGTCTCCGACTGACCTACCCCAACGGTTTCGACCAGCACCCGATCAAAGCACGCCCGCAGCAACACCAAGGCATAGATGGCAAATTCTGACAAACCACCAAGATGGTCTCTGGCAGCCAAGGAACGAACAAATGAATGGGCATCATCCGGATCCGTCCGCATTCTCATGCGGTCACCAAGCAAGGCACCGCCAGAATGGCGTGAACTGGGGTCAACCGCAACCACGGCAACCTTCAGACCATCTTCCCGCCACAGTTTTAACAACTTACCCGTGAGCGTGCTTTTGCCAACACCCGGTGGCCCGGTAAAACCCACGACAAGACCACGGCCTTGTGACCAGCACTCATCCAGCAAAGGACCATAAACACCCACATGGCCCTGTCGGGCAAGATATGCTTCCAAATCAGCAAGCACACGTGACATCGCGGCTTTGCCGCCCAAACGCAGCTCATTGGTGGTGATAACGGTCAATGGCCCTGTTTGCTGCGGACAGTGGCCTGGGCAGCAGCCAAACGTGCAATGGGCACCCTGAATGGCGAACATGAGACGTAATCAAGTCCAAAACCTTCACAAAGTGCCACGGAAGCAGGATCACCACCATGCTCACCACAAATACCTGTCTTAAGATCATGCCGCGTTTGACGACCCAAATGAACACCCATCTCCACAAGTTTGCCAACCCCATCAGCATCCATGGTCACAAAGGGATCTCGCTCCAAAACCTTCCTGGCCTGGTAATCTCCCAGAAACTTTGAGGCGTCATCCCGGCTGATGCCCAGGGTGGTTTGGGTCAGGTCATTGGTGCCAAAGGAGAAAAAGTCTGCATGTTGGGCCACCTCATCTGCGGTCAGCGCTGCCCTTGGCAGCTCGATCATGGTGCCAATCATATAATCCATGGCCACGCCGCGTTCCTTGAGGACCTCGTCTGCAACAACGGTCACACGCTCGCGAAGCATTTCCAATTCTTTTGCAAAACCCACCAAGGGTATCATGATCTCAGGCACCATGTTATCGCCTGTGTTTTGGTTGACATCACAGGCGGCTTCCATAATAGCCCTGGCTTGCATTTCATATATTTCTGGGAAGCTGATGCCCAGGCGGCAGCCCCGATGACCAAGCATTGGGTTAATTTCATGCAATTCCTGAACCCGGCGGCGCAGCACCGAATCGGGCACGCCGATAGCCCGCGAAACCGCGGCAATCTCTTCTTCAGAATGAGGAAGAAATTCATGCAATGGTGGGTCGAGCAAACGCACCGTGACCGGCAGGCCCGCCATGATCCGAAACAATTCTGCAAAATCTTCTTTCTGAAATGGTAAGAGCTTCTCTAGGGCATAGCGACGACCCTCTTCCGATTCTGCCAGGATCATTTCGCGGACCACCATGATCCGATTTTCGTCGAAGAACATGTGCTCGGTGCGGCAAAGACCTATGCCTTCAGCACCAAATTCGCGTGCGGTTTTTGCATCTGCTGGTGTCTCGGCATTGGTGCGAACCTTCATGCGGCGCACCTTATCTGCCCAACCCATCAATTTGGAAAAGTCTCCAGTAAGCTCGGGCTTAATGGTGGGAACCAGCCCCTTCATGATGGTGCCATTACTGCCATCGATGGTGATAATGTCACCATCGATAAGAGTGACCCCACCAGCAGTCATGGTTTTCTTGGCCATATCAATATTGACGGTTCCTGCACCGGACACACATGGTCGTCCCATTCCCCGGGCCACCACTGCCGCGTGGGAAGTCATCCCACCCCGGGTGGTTAAGATACCCTCAGCCGCATGCATGCCATGAATATCCTCTGGCGATGTTTCGATACGCACAAGAATTACCTTACGGCCCTGGGCGCGACGTGCCTCAGCTTCATCGGCGGTAAAGGTCACCTCCCCAGAAGCTGCACCTGGAGATGCCGGCAGGCCCTGGCCCAAAACCTGACGTTCGGCATCAGGATCAAGTGTTGGATGCAGCAACTGATCAAGGGATGATGGATCCACCCGCAAGATGGCCTCCTCCTCAGTAAGAACGCCTTCGGCGCACATTTCCGTCGCAATGCGCACGGCGGCTTTTGCGGTGCGTTTTCCACTTCGGGTTTGCAATATATAAAGCTTGCCCTGTTCAACGGTGAACTCAATATCCTGCATGTCCCGATAATGGGCTTCCAATTTATCAAACACCGAAGTCAGCTGTGCGTACACATCAGGCATGACCACTTCCATGGAACGATCAGCCTGTTCACCCCCGGAAATTTTTGTGAGTGGTTGTGGGGTGCGAATCCCAGCCACCACATCTTCACCCTGGGCATTCACGAGAAACTCACCATAATAGAGTTTTTCACCTGTTGAGGGATCACGGGTGAATGCAACACCCGTGGCTGATGTTTCACCCATATTGCCAAACACCATGGCCTGGACGTTCACCGCTGTGCCCCAGGATTCAGGAATATCATGAAGGCGGCGGTAGGTGATGGCGCGTTGATTCATCCAACTTGAGAAGACTGCATTGATGGCACCCCACAATTGTTCATGAACGTCTTTGGGAAATGGCGTGCCCATCTCCTCATTCACCATCGCAAGAAATGCGCTGACGACTTTCTTCCAATCATCGGCGGTCAGGTCGGTATCAACCTGGTAATCATGCACGTCTTTATAGTCATCCAAGATCTCTTCGAACCGATCATGGTCCAGCCCGAGCACCACATTGGAATACATCTGAATGAAACGACGATAACTGTCATAGGCAAACCGCTCATCCTTAGAAAGCTGTGCCAAGCCTTGGACCGTCTCATCATTAAGCCCCAAATTTAATACCGTATCCATCATGCCCGGCATGGAGGCTCGGGCACCGGATCGCACGGACACCAGCAATGGGTTTTGAGCATCGCCAAAATTGCGACCCGTGGCATTGCCAATTTGTTCAACGGCCTGCATGACCTGATCGGCCAAATCGTCTGGGTAGGTTCGATCATTGGCATAAAAAGTTGTGCAAACCTCGGTGGTGACGGTGAAACCCGGAGGAACTGGGAGGCCAAGCTTGCTCATTTCAGCAAGGTTTGCACCCTTACCACCCAAGAGATTCTTTTGACTGGCATCACCATCGGCTTGCCCTGCGCCAAATCCATACACCCACTTATTCATCACAATTCCTTTTCGTCATGCCCATTTGGGGACTTAGCAAGGACCCACGGGCCGTGGGGCTTCATGCCATTGGCAATCAAGTGATACAAGTCGATCATCAACCCTCAAGGGCCTCAAAATCAGCAACCTTATCAAAAAGCTCGACCACCATGACCATTAAAGACAGGCGTCTTGCACGAATGGCCATTTGTTCATGATTGACAACCACGGAATCAAAAAAATCGTTCATGGGCGCTATCAGACCACTCAAAATTGTGAGTTTGTCTGTAAAGTCATGGGATTTTTCCAATTCCTGGCCTGCCCTATTGAGGGATGTCTTGAGGCGCTCTTCGGCTGGCTCCATCCCTTCAAATCCATGAATATTTTGGTAATCTTCTGCTTGACGCAAAATATTCCTTGCACGTTTGAAAAGCGCCACAAGACCTTTGCCTTCATGAACAAGAAAGCGGTCCAAACTCGGCGCATTGCTGGCCACATCAGCAAACACAAAATCATCCTTGGCAAGCAGCGCATCAGCCACATCATGTCGGATGTCACGGTCACGAAACATGACCTTTGCCCGATCGCGGACAAAAGACACAAGGTCGGTGCAAAGATCATCAAGATCATTTTCCCGAAGATTTGGTTGGGCAGCGAGGGCTTCACGCACCAATTTTTGCGTCGATACTTTCAGCTTATTGGCTTCAAGTATACGCAAGATTGCAAGGCTTGCACGCCTCAGCGCGAAGGGGTCTTTTGACCCTGTTGGTTTTTCGTCAATGCTCCAAAAACCTGCAAGCATGTCCAATCGATCAGCCAAGCCAAGGGCAATGGCCACAGCTTTGGTTGGCACAATATCATCGGGCCCTGTTGGCTTATATTGCATGCGAAGGGCATCGATAACAGCATCATCTTCACCCTGGGCTTTCGCATAATAAGCGCCCATGATGCCCTGCAATTCTGGAAATTCTCCAACCATGCCTGTTACCAAATCAGCCTTCGCCAATTCTGCCGCACGGCGTGCTTCCAAATGGCCTGCCCCAACTTCAGATGCCAGGGCATCTGCGATGGCCATAACACGCGCCACGCGATCAGCCAGGTTGCCGAGCTTGGCATGAAAGGTCACCGACCCAAGCTTGCTGGTAAATTCTTCAAGTCTTGTGGAGAGATCGCTTTGATAAAAATAATCTGCATCAGCAAGGCGGGCACTGAGAACGCGCTCATTTCCACGGCGGACCTCATGACCATCATCGGATGGGGCAATATTGGCCACCAATGCAAAATGGGTGATGGCACCTTCTTGGTTGGCAAGAGAAAAATACTTTTGGTGGCTGCGCATCGATGTGGCGAGCACCTCTGGGGGTAGTTGCTGGAATTTGTTGGCAATATTGCCCAACAACACCACTGGCCATTCGGCCAAGCCCACCACTTCGGTCAAAAGCTCTTCATCCGCAACCAACTGCAAAT
>DKOD01000019.1 GCA_002469865.1 Alphaproteobacteria bacterium UBA7371
GTGCTGGTGGTTGTGGCCAGCCATGCCATTTGGGGGCAATATTCCTGGTACCCAAGGGAAAAAGACCGGTTGCCAGACAATTTGGTGGTTGTTGAAACTTTTGAAAACCCCAGTGCCTTTGCCCCTTGGTCTTATCTGGCACGACGTGTCACACGCTTTGCTGCCATTGACCCCAGCGCGATCAAAAACGTGGAAGGGCAAGAGGGTTACAAATCCGTCAGGGCCCATCTGCGCGGGCGGCTGGAAGAACCATTCTTTGCTGATGTGCTGGTGGATTGCGAAGGTCGACGGCTTGCCCTGGTCACCACAGATGATGGGGGATCAAAACTTGGGCCCTGGCAAAAAGCCACCAAAGATGGGCTTGCCGACAAGGTCTGCAAGCCTTCCTGACATGGCCCATTTTTACACCATCGGCCATTCCAACTTAAAGCTCGAGCAATTTCTGGGGCGGGTTACTGCATGCAACATCACAGCGATTGCCGATCTTAGGCAACAGCCATATTCTGGCTATGTGCCCCATTTTAACAAAGAACATCTTCACCAAAAGCTGCAACATATTGGTGTTGCTTATGCCTGGCTTGGGGATAGCCTTGGGCAGCGTTTTGAGGACCAATGCCATGGGCAAAACGGCACTGATTTGAAAGCATTTTTTGGTCATCCATTGATGTTGGAGGGCCTTGAGCGGCTGGAGAGGGGTGCGCGCCGATTTCAGCTTGCCCTTCTTTGTTCTGAAGGTGATGTCATCGCTTGCTCGAGGGCCATGCTGGCGTGTGAAGCACTCATCCAGCGCGGGCATATCATCACCCATCTTGGCACCAAAGACGAATATTGGAACCATGAACAGGTACTTGCCCGTTATGCCGACCATCATGGCATCAGCCGCCTCAGCCTTCTGGCCGAAGCGGATGATTGGAAGGCCCTTTGCTATCAATCCATGACCAGCGGGTGAGGCTTAACCGAATTTAACCTGTGATTTGCCTTTTAAATTGAGCATGGCCCGGGCATCATCCGGTGTTGCCACCTCAAGCTGCATGCCCTCAATGACCTGCCTGATGGCCGTGACTTGCTCGGCATTGGAACTTGCCAATCGCCCTGGTGCAATCCAAAGAGAATCTTCTAGGCCAACACGAACATTGCCGCCCATGGATAGGGATTGGGTGGCGATGGGCAATTGGTTGCGGCCTGCGCCAAGCACCGACCACACATAATCATTGCCAAAAAGGCGATCTGCGGTCCGGCGCATATGCATCACATCCTCGGGGTGAGGACCAATACCCCCAAGAAGCCCAAAGACACTTTGAACAAGCAATGGCGGCTTCACCAAACCTCGGTCGAGGAAATGGGCAAGATTATAAAGATGGCTGATGTCATAACATTCAAATTCAAACCTGGTGCCATTGGCACTGCAGGAACGGAGGATGGTCTCAATATCCTTAAACGTATTTTTAAAAACCTTATCCTTGCTTGATTCCAAATGCTCCCGCTCCCATTCATGCTTGAACTCCTTGAAGCGGTTAAGCATGGGGAAAAGACCGAAATTCATGGAACCCATATTAAGCGAAGCAACTTCCGGTTCTAGTTCCAGCGCAGGCCTGATGCGCTCCTCCACGGTCATGAATGGGCTTCCCCCGGTGGTGATGTTGATCACCGCATCACTTGATTGATGAATCTCGGGCAGAAATTTCCGAAAATATTCTGGGTCCTGGGTTGGAAGCCCATCTTCTGGTTTGCGGGCATGGAGGTGGAGCACCGCCGCACCAGCCTCATGGGCAGCCAGCGCATCACGGGCAATTTCTTCTGCCGTAACCGGCAGATGTGGTGACATGGATGGTGTGTGGATGGCGCCTGTCACGGCACAGGTGATGATCACCTTTCTTCTGTTCTGGGGCATGCTTGCTCTCCTTGTTGGTTGTTGTTTTACTTTTTGGACATGGCACTTTTGTGGGCCGCCAGGGCCATGAGGTTGCGGTCACGCCACACCTGACGTTCAGCAAGCTGCTCTGTGCTGAGTATTTGGCGTCGCTCCTGTTCAAGTTGATCAAGAACGGGCCCTGACCAATCGGCCATGTTGGTTTGTTGGGCCCCAATCAAATCAGCCATGCCCTTGTATCTTGAGACATAATCGCGAATACCACCGGGCGCGTTAAGATCAATGGTTTCAAATGGCCCCATGAACGCCCAACGAAGGCCAAGGCCGTTGGCAATGCCCCGGTCAATATCCTCGGCGCTGGCATAACCCTGATCCACCAATCGAAATGCCTCATGCAGCAGGGCCATTTGCAAGCGGTTCATGATAAAACCGTCAATTTCTTTGTTCATGCGCATGGGTTGATGACCAATATCCTCAAGAAGCGCACAAGTGCGCGTGACCATCTCAGGGTTGGTCCATGGCGCCGGGACAACCTCGACAGCAGGGATCAAATAGGGAGGGTTGATGGGATGAGCGACCAAGCAACGATGCCGATGACGCAAATCTTGGGTGAATAATGAGGGCAGGATGGCCGAACTGGATGATGCAATAACGGCATCTTCAGGGGTATGCGCATCAAGTTTCGCGAATAATTCTTTTTTCACATCCAATTTTTCTGGGGCATTTTCCTGGACATGGATGGCGCCTTGAAGCGCTTGGCTAAGATCATCGGTGGCACTGATCCGTTGAAACACCTCGTCGACCGACTGGCCTTCCAACAAATCCTGTTCCTTCAAGCCTTCAAGAAGCGTTGGGATTTGATGTCTGGTCTCTTCAGCCATGCCAGGCAGCACATCCCAAAGAACAACATCACGGCCACCGCGTGCAAAAGAAATTGTCCAAGCCCGGCCAATAAGCCCAGCACCCACCACCGCAACATGACGCGTCATCACAAAACCTCCACATTACCGCAAACAGACAAAGCCTGACCTGTGATTTTGGCGCCACCCGGCGTTGCAAGAAACAGGCACATGGAGGCGATATCATCGGCCGTTACCATTTGACGCAAAGACACATGGGACAGCAACTCGTCGCGCATTTGATCATAGGTGATGCCCCTGGCTTGCGCCCTGGCATTAATCACCCGGTCAATCCTTGGACCCTCCACAATGCCGGGAAGAATGGCATTCACCCGAACACCCTCAGGGCCCAGCTCAACCGCCAGGGATTTGGTGAACCCCACGACACCCCATTTCGAGGCTGCATAGGGGGAGCGCAAACCAAATCCCAGTCTTCCCGCCACCGAAGCCATGTTGATCATCAATCCATGACCGGACCGCAAATAAGGGGCGAAACGCTTGGAACTGTAAAACATGCCCGAAAGGTTAATTGCGATGGTGTCATCCCAAGATTGCGTGCTTATTTCATCCACCGCTGCGGTATCCCCAGCAATGCCCGCATTATTAACCATGACATCGAGACCACCAAACTCAGCATCGACAAACTTTTCCACCTGCTCGAGGTCATCCGCCGATGCCGCATCAGCCACAAAGCAGGTGATGGAAGGATGTTCTCTGGCAAGATCATCCAATTTGTCTCGGTCAATATCGGTGACGACCACGCGGGCGCCTGCATCCAAGAAAGCAAGTGCAATCACCTTACCAATGCCCTGGGCACCAGCGGTCACAAACACACGAAGGTCGCGTTTGACACGCAGCCGATCCAACGCACTCATGTCGA
>DKOD01000123.1:0-1458 GCA_002469865.1 Alphaproteobacteria bacterium UBA7371
GCATCCAGCGAATTGCGCATGGGCCCATCAAAACCCAGAAGCTCGGCGGTGTGATCACGGTTGATTGGAAAGGAGGTGCCGGCCAGGGCTGCGGCGCCCAGCGGGCTTTCATTAAGCCGGCCGCGTGCGTCCATCATTCGGGCGCGGTCCCGGGAAAGCATTTCCACATAGGCGAGCATATGGTGGCCAAAGGTCACCGGCATGGCGGTTTGCAAATGGGTAAAGCCCGGCATCACCCAGTCATGATGGTCCTCGGCCTGGGCCAACAGGGCCTTCATCAGGCCCTTGATCAAAAGCATTTGCTCATCAATCCTGTCGCGCACCCAAAGCCGCAAATCCGTGGCCACCTGGTCATTGCGGGACCGCGCGGTGTGGAGCCTGCCTGCCGGTTCCCCAATAAGTTCATGGAGCCTGGCTTCGATATTCATGTGGATGTCTTCAAGCGCGGTGGAAAAAGCAAAGCTGCCGGCCTGCAATTCCTTTGCTATCTGCTCCAAACCGCCCACAATGGCCGTGAGATCCTCCTTGGAGATAATCCCGGCCTCGGCCAGCATGCTGGCATGGGCGATGGAACCCCTGATATCCTGGGGCCACAAACGTTGGTCATAACCTATCGAGGCATTGATTGCTTCAAGCACTTCGGCGGGGCCACCGGCAAAACGGCCACCCCAGATGCTGCTGGCACCCTTGCCCCCGGATCCTGCTTGCCCCATCTGTTCTCCTCAACAAACCACGTAACTTCCACACCAAAAGGGCGTGCTTCATGACAAATATCAAGGCTCTTATGACAGTTCTGGCCCTGCTGGCCAGTCCCACCATGTTGGCGGCCCAGGTTATCCCGGAGAGCTTGCCCAAGCTGCTTGTTCATGAGGCGCCCAAGGGCCTGCCACCATTGCCCATTAGCGGGCCCGATGGCGGGGCTTTGTTCTTAAACGACCTACCAGAACGCCTCACCATTGTGAATTATTGGGCGACATGGTGCCCACCATGCCGCGAAGAAATGCCTGCCTTGGCACGTCTTGATCAGGCATCGGGCGATGATTTTGACGTGATCACGGTGTCCACCGACCGCGGTGGGCGTGACGTGGCGCAAGCCTTTTATGATGAGATTGGTATTTCCAACCCACCCCTTTTTACCGATGCCAAGGGAAAATCTGCCAGGGCCTTAGGCATCAGGGGCCTGCCTGCCACCCTCATCATGAATGCAAAAGGCGAGGAATTGGCCCGCTATTATGGCCCGGCTGAATGGGATCATGAGGATGTTGTTGCCTACTTGCGCGCGCTTGCCGGCAAATCATAAAAATGTCCCAACCAACATGGACCCGCTAGGCCTGATCAAAAATGGTCTTTTTGGGCACGCAATTGGGCAAAGACATCCGATGGGGCCTGGCCTTCAAGGCCTAAGATCTTTTGCAAATCAGGATCATCCGCGCGCAAAAATGGGTTGGTGGCTATTTC
>DKOD01000123.1:1852-4280 GCA_002469865.1 Alphaproteobacteria bacterium UBA7371
ATGCGGGATTTGAGCGCCTTATTGTCAGGGTCCACGCTGAGTGCAAAGCGAGCATTGGCAAGGGTATATTCGTGGGTGCAATAAATTAAGGTGTCGGGCGGCAGGTCCCGCAACTTGCGCAGTGAGTTCCAAAACATCGGTGGGTTGCCCTCAAACATGCGCCCGCAGCCAAGGGCAAAAAGCGTGTCGCCGACAAAAGCTGATTGAAGCCCCGGCGCCATGTAGGCGCCATGGCCCGTGGTGTGGCCGGGGACTTCCAGATAGGTGAACATCTGGCCCAGGGCCTCAAATTGCTCCCCATCGCTTAAACCCACATCCATTGCAGGAATACGATCGGCATCATTGGCCGGGCCATAGATGGTGCAGCCGGTTTGGGCCTTGAGGATGCGGTTACCACCCACATGGTCGGGATGGTGGTGGGTGTTGAGGATGGCCAATAATTCCAACCCACGTTCTTTGAGCCCATCAAGCACAACCTTAGGATCGGCGGGGTCCACCACCAACGCACTTGTTCCGTCATGGATCAAAAAAATATAATTGTCTTTTAATGCTGGCAGCAATTCGGTGCGGATCATCAAAAACTTCCCTCTTTTGCAGTTGCACAATAACATGGGGTGAGCTTTGCACCCCGTCCAGTGGAGATTTTCTTTTGCACCCCGATATTTTGGAACTGGCACGTTTTTACAAATCCCCCCTTGGGCGGATGACCAGGGATATCCTGCGGAGCCAGGTCCAAGCCCATTGGGACCCCAACCTTCCCCGTTCCATGTTGGGCCTTGGCTATGCGCCACCCTTTTTGTGGCCCTATCTGGGGTCAGAAAGGGTGGTGGCCGCCATGCCCGCTGCCCAGGGTGTTTTGCGCTGGCCCCACCAGGGGCCTTCGGCAACCTGCCTGGTTCATGACCATGCCTTGCCCTTTCCTAAGGCCAGTTTTGAGCGCATTTTGCTGGTTCATGCGTTGGAACATGCCCAGGATCCTGAGGCCCTGGTGGGCCAGGCCTGGGATGTGCTGACAGGGCAGGGTGAATTGATCATTTTGGTGCCCAACCGCCTGTCGGTTTGGGCCCGGCGCGACATGACCCCCTTCGGGCAAGGCAGGCCCTACAGCCATGGCCAGCTGGAGGCCATCACCGGCAAGGTGGGCTTTGCCGTGTCTGCCCATGATTATGTGCTGTTCATGCCGCCTTTGCGGGCCCGTTGGGCGCTTGGCCTCATGCAGCCCATGGAAAAATTAAGCCGTAGGCTGGGCACGCATTTTGGTGGGGTGCATCTTATCAAATTGCGCAAGCAGGTTTTTGCAAGGCCCAAGCGCGTCAGCCAAAAGGAAATGCAGCCAAAAACGGCAGCCCAGCCGGCATTTCGTTATGAAAGCACCAAAAGCCTGCTTCATTCCTCAAACAGATCCGCAAGCTTATCCACCATGGCGCCACCCAATTCGCCCACATCGGTGATGGTGACGGCGGATTTGTAATAGCGCGTGACGTCATGGCCGATGCCAATGGCCACCAATTCAACCGGGGAGGTTTCTTCAATGGCCTTGATCACCCGGCGCAAATGCCGCTCTAGGTAATTGCCGGGGTTGATGGATAAGGTGGCATCATCCACCGGTGCACCATCGGAGATCACCATCAAGATGCGCCGTTGTTCCGGCCGGGCCACAATCCTTTGATGGGCCCATAACAAAGCCTCGCCATCAATATTTTCTTTGAGCAAACCTTCCCGCAGCATCAGGCCCAAATTACGCTTGGTACGCCGCCAGGGTTGATCGGCGGATTTGTAGATGACATGGCGCAGATCATTCAGGCGGCCGGGATGTTCTGGCCTGCCGGCATGGACCCAGGCCTCCCGCGAGCGCCCACCCTTCCAGGCCTTGGTGGTGAAGCCCAAAATCTCCACCTTTACCCCACAGCGTTCCAGCGTTCTTGCCAGGATGTCCCCGGACATGGCGGCAACGGATATCGGTCGGCCACGCATGGAGCCAGAATTATCAACCAGCAACGTGACGATGGTGTCTTTGAAGGGGGCTTCTTTTTCTTGCTTGAACGAAAGGGCGGCGCTTGGGTCCACCACTATTCTTGTGAGCCTGGCGGTGTCCAAAAGCCCCTCATCAAGGTCAAAGTTCCAGCCCCGTGATTGTTGGGTCAGGAGCCGCCGTTGCAGGCGGTTGGCAATGCGGGCGACGGCACCCTTATGGGCATAAAGCTGCTGGTCGAGATAGGCGCGCAGCCGCTCCAATTCTTCCGGGGGGCAGAGGTCTTCTGCATTGGCGATTTCGTCATGTTCTTTGGTGAAGACGTGATAATCCGGGTCGTCATCAAGTGAGCCTAAGGAAATATTGGCCGGCGCAGGCATCTCAATTTGCTTGCCATCTTCGATGTCCCGATCAGATTCTTCAGGCAATTGGCTGGGTTCGGGCATGGCATCGGGC
>DKOD01000136.1 GCA_002469865.1 Alphaproteobacteria bacterium UBA7371
TTTCCATGCTCATGGCGCAGACGAACGGTGTCACCACAAAGTGGGTTTCTCTTTTCCACGACCATACCGGAACCATCAAGGCCCTGAAGATTGTTGGGTTGTCCAGCGTGGCGCATGATAACTTCTTGATAAAGACGGTCCACGCCCATCAGCGAAACCTCGAGAAGAAACCATATGCTTGGTCGAGACCATCAAAAAACGCATCCACCTCAGCATGTGTGTTGTATATACCAAACGACGCGCGCGCCGTGGCCGTCTGGCCCAGTTCATGCATCAATGGTTGCGCACAATGATGACCAGCGCGAATGGCAATGCCCTGTTGATCCAGAAAAGTGGACAGATCATGGGGATGCACCCCATCAACAGAAAAAGAAAAACATCCTGATCCAGATGGGTGGGCAAAAGAAGTCAACCAATTACGTGATCTTGCTTGGTCCCGCATATGTTCTGCAAGCGCCATTTCATGGGCTTGCAGCTCATCAAAAGAATGACCTTGAAGATATTCAAGGGCTGCACCAAAACCCACAGCCTCAATAATGGCTGGGGTGCCAGCCTCAAGATGACCCGGTGATGGGGCATAGGTGACTTGATCCTTGGTGACCACGTCAATCATCTCACCGCCACCGCGAACAGGTTGCATCGCCTCAAGATGTTCTTTTTTTGCCCAAAGAACACCGATCCCGGTGGGCCCATAAAGCTTGTGGGCCGTGAACGCGTAAAAATCCACGCCTGAAGCATCAAGACTAAGCTGTTGGTGCACCGCACCTTGGCAACCATCCAGCAACACAGGAATGCCCGCAGCATGGGCAATATCCACCACTTTGGAAATATCCGTTACCGCCCCAGTGACATTTGATTGATGGGTTAGGGCAATCATCTTTGTGCGTGGCGTTATCAATCCAGATAATTGGTCCAGATCCAGCCCAAAAACATCATCCATGGGCAAAAATTTAAGCACGGCACCATGTCTTTCGCGCAAAAAGTGCCAGGGAACAATATTGGCATGGTGCTCCAGAATAGAGATGATGATTTCATCACCAGGTTCGATATGTGGCCCGACAAAACCAGCCGCGACCATGTTGATGGCATCGGTGGCCCCCATGGTGAAAACGATTTGTTCAGGTTTTGTGCCAGCAAAGTCGGCCACCATCCGGCGGGAATGTTCATAAGCATCTGTGGATTCAGAAGCCAATTGATGCACACCGCGGTGAACATTGGCATAGGACGTGCTCATGAAATTTGCCATGGCATCAATAACCTTCTGCGGCTTCTGAGATGAAGCCGCAGAATCGAGATAAATCAATTGTTTACCGTGTATATCTCTTGATAATATTGGGAAATCATTTCGGATTTGCGTAAGGGTATCGCTATTCATCATGCAGCCCCCCTGGCCAGATGCAACATGTCCTCATTGCTGGGAATGACATGCCCCATGAAGGGCGTGGCGGATTCCACAAGCCCTGAGAAAAACGCCTCCAGCAGCATGTCTCGCGCATCATCCTCGGCAATGCCACGGGACATCAAATAAAACAGGGCGTCCTTATCAAGTTGGCCAATAGCCGCCCCATGGGAACAGACGACGTCATCTTGAAAAATTTCCAACTCAGGTTTTCCATGATGCAGAGCGCCATCCTCCATCAGGACAACCTTGGACTCCTGGTAGGCTTCTGTTTGCGCCCCGGCTTCAGAAACATGAATTAAACCGTCAAAGCCGCTTACCGCACGATCATGCACCACACAGCGCACGTCTTGATTGCTCGTCGATTGCATGCCCAGATGGTCCACCCGAAACCTTAGATCGCGATGACGACCCGACTGCAAATGGTGACCGGCAAACAAATCGGCTTTGCAATTTGATGCCAACCGACAAGTAATTTCATCGCGCACATAACGCCCGCCATGGGACAAGCTTAAAAATGCGAAGGAAGATTGTGCAGATTGCGTCACCTGCATATCGAACAATCTATGCCCACTTGCTGCCCCATCATGCTGCAAAAATTTCAAGCTTGCACCATGCGCAATTTGTATATTTATCCGCAGCCAAAGACTGGCATCAGCAGCAGCGCCATGAAAGCTGATGGATGATGTGGACGCATCTTCTAAGGTGATATTCAACTGCAATGGCAGGCTCCCATGTAACGAGGAAAAATCCAGCGTCACATCGTCAGACCTACCCAGAAAGATATCCAATTGAGGCACGGTTTTGTTGTTCATCAACATAGCATGGACATCTTCAGCATGCACCATTTTGGGAGCCAAATGACATTTGCTGCGCATATCTTGGGACATGCGCAAACCATCCGCGGCAAACAACAAGCGACCATGGCCGCTATCTAAGTCATCGCCAACAGACCAATGTTGGGAAAAGGACGGCAAGTCGGCAAGTTGGCTGATTTTGCCATGACGCCATCCTTCCGTCCGAGGGCCCGGGAGTAAAGATGCATCAAACATCATGCGGCCTCATAGGCAGCATAACCACTTTCTTCCAATTCTCGGGCCAAATCAGCGCCACCAGATGCAACAATTTTGCCAGCCGCCAGCACATGCACTTGGTCTGGAACAATATAATCCAAAAGGCGCTGATAATGGGTGATCACCAAGAACGATCTGGCCGGATCACGCATGCGGTTCACACCTTCGGCGACGATCTTAAGTGCATCAATATCAAGACCGGAATCTGTCTCATCCAACACCGCCATTTTGGGCGCCAGCATCGCAAGCTGAAGCGCTTCATTTCTTTTTTTCTCGCCGCCTGAGAAACCAACATTCAAGGGACGGCGCAACATGTCTTCGCTGATTTGCAAGGCGCGCGCCTCGGCCTTCACCTGGCGCATGAATTCCACCGTCGCTTGCTTCTCCTGGCCACGCGCTTTGGCAAGCGATTCCAATGCTGTCTTCAAAAAGGACATGTTGGCGACACCTGGAATTTCCACAGGATATTGAAGCGCCAAAAACATCCCGGCAGCCGCTCGTTCGCTCACATCCAACCCTAAGATGGATTGGCCATCTAAGAGAATATCACCACCCACAATATCATAGCCTGGCCGGCCAGCCATGGCATAGGAAAGCGTTGATTTTCCAGCTCCATTTGGCCCCATGATTGCATGAACTTCACCAGCAGGAACGACCAAATTCATGCCATTAATGATCCGCTTACCGCCAATTTCCACAGCGAGGTCGCATACCTCCAACATAGGATTGCTCATCCAACACTTCCCTCAAGATTTATACCCAACAATTTTTGCGCTTCTGCAGCAAATTCCATGGGCAATTGTTGCAACACTTCCCGGCAGAAGCCACTGACCAACAAGGCCACCGATTCCTCTTCACTCAAGCCACGTTGTTGGCAATAAAACAGCTGGTCCTCGGACAATTTTGATGTGGTTGCCTCATGCTCAACCACCGCAGATGCGTTGCGGCTTTCAATATATGGGGTTGTGTGAGCGCCACATTGGGAACCAATTAACAAAGAATCACATTGTGTAAAATTCCGCGCATTGGCTGCTTTGGGATGTACCGAAACAAGCCCACGATATGTGGAGTTTGATCTGCCCGCGGAAATACCTTTGGCCACAATCCGAGATCTTGTGTTGGCGCCCAGATGAATCATCTTGGTGCCGGTGTCCGCCTGCTGCTTTTTGTTGGTCAAGGCGATGGAGTAAAACTCGCCCACCGACCCCTCGCCGCGCAGAACACATGAGGGGTATTTCCAAGTAATGGCAGAACCCGTCTCGACCTGTGTCCAAGAGATTTTGGAATTCTTGCCTGCGCATAAACCACGTTTGGTCACAAAATTGTAAATGCCACCGCGACCTTCTTCATCGCCCGGATACCAATTCTGCACCGTGGAATATTTGATTTCTGCGTCATCCATCGCCACCAATTCAACCACCGCAGCGTGGAGCTGATTTTCGTCACGCATGGGTGCCGTGCAGCCCTCGAGATAGCTGACATAGGAACCTTCATCGGCGATAATAAGGGTGCGCTCAAATTGACCCGTGTTTTCAGCATTAATCCTGAAATAAGTGGACAATTCCATCGGGCATCTGGTGTTTTTCGGGATATACACAAAGGTCCCGTCAGAGAAAACTGCTGAATTCAAACAGGCATGCTTGTTGTCACTTACCGGAATGACGGCGCCCATGTATTTTTTCACCATATCCGGATAGCGATGAACTGCCTCGGAAATTGAGCAAAAGATCACCCCTGCTTCTTCCAACTTGTCTTTAAAGGTCGTGGCCACGGAAACAGAATCAAACACCACATCAACCGCGACGCCTGCCAGCATCTCTTGCTCTTTTAATGGGATCCCCAATTTTTCATAAACTTCCAAAAGCTGGGGATCGACTTCATCTAGTGATTGTGGGCGATCGGCCATGGATTTTGGCGCTGACCAATAAGAAATGGCGTCATAGTCAAACGGAGGAATTTCAAGACGCGCCCAATCTGGATCAGGCAATGCCCGCCAACGTTTCAAAGCATCAAGACGAAATTCAAGGAGCCATTCAGGTTCGTTCTTCTTTGCCGAAATAGAACGAACAACATCCTCACTCAGCCCAGGAGCGATGGTTTCACTATCGATATCGCTCGAAAAGCCATAGCGATAATCAGATTGGACCAGATCTTCTATTTCGTCACGATTTTCCATGATTCCCGACTATTTTGGTAGGTTTTCTATTTATTGGGATATAGGCCTCTCCTGGACACGCATCAAGCCCCACCTCATTGCTGCGACTGCAATAATTCCTGGTAAAAAACGCCAAATGCGCGAATGTCCTCAAAGCCGTTGGACCAACCAGCAGAAACACGAATGGCTCTTTTTGCCACATGCGTATCAAAACCCATCGCCTCAAGCACATGGGAGGGTGCCACTTTACCAGACGAACATGCAGATCCTGAAGAAAGAGAAAAACCCGCAATATCCGCCTTAATCAATTGAAGCTGGGCCTCCATTTTTGGCGCCACCAGACAGGACACCGGCAAGGGCCTACATGCATGCATGCCCGCAACCATCAAATCAGGGCATATGACGCATAATTCCTCTTCCATACCCCTTAGCGCTTTGGTTAACAGCGCGTAACAATCTTGGTCTTCAATACTCGCCTTTAATGCATGGCCCATGGCCACAATTCCAGGCATATTTTCTGTGCCGGATCTGCGCCCCAATTCTTGTCCACCACCACGAATTAATGGCTCAAATGAGAGCCCATCACGCAAAAGCAAGGCCCCAACCCCCTGGGGACCACCAAATTTATGGGCGGATATGGACATGCTGTCACAAACAAAAGCCCATGATTGGATGGGGCATTTGCCAAAAAGCTGGACCGCGTC
>DKOD01000050.1:0-1763 GCA_002469865.1 Alphaproteobacteria bacterium UBA7371
CAGCTGACCGAGCATGATTTTGTAAAGACTGGCGTCACAGCTGGCTATGTGCGTCTTTCTATTGGTATCGAGCATATTGATGATATTTTGGCTGATCTGACCCAAGCGCTTGATGCGGCGAAATAATTCTTATGCAAAGTGCCAATTTGTGGCCGCAAAAGCCTATCATGGAAAACCTGAATTGCGGGCGATCATTGACTTTGATGATGTCATCGGCATGAAATCTATCTGTCTCGTCTTGGGCAAAGATCTTTGCTGATTTTTTTGGACAAGCCGATGGTGAGGTGCTTGTCATGGGCCTTGGCTTCATTGCACATTTCTTAGCGGGACGCTGCGGGAAGAAAAATGATGTTGCTTGATATATTGTTCATTCAGGCAACTGATTGCTATTGAGCCTTGGCAAGGACAAACACGAACATCTTGGGGAAAGTTGGTATGTCGCAATATGATGAGCATTTGGGGATGAATGAGGCCAATTATCAGCCGCTATCACCAATCAGCTTTATGTACCGCACGGCAAAAGCTTTCCCAAACGCTCAAGCTGTTGCCTATGGGGATGTTTGTTATGATTATGCAACCGCTCTTGAGCGGGTTACCAAGCTTGCCGGTGCGCTTATCGCGGCAGGGGTCGGGCGCAATGATACCGTCTCGTTTTTTCTTCCAAACATACCCCAGATGTTCGAGGCCCATTATGGCGTCCCGATGTCCGGTGGGGTCTTGAATGCCATCAACACGCGGCTTGATGCGGCAACCGTGGCCTTTATCCTTAATCATGCTGTTTCCAAGGTATTGGTTTTTGATTCCGCACTTGGGTCTGTTGTGGATGAGGCGATGTCCATGGTGGACCATGAGGTGCTGCTCATCCAGGTGGTCGATCTGGTTGCAGATCAGAAGCCCCATGGTGATGTGTTGGAATATGAGGCGTTTCTGGCGTCCAGCCCTGAGCAAGTGGAGCTGAGGCCTTGTCTTGATGAATGGGATGCCATTGCCCTCAATTATACTTCGGGCACAACAGGCAATCCTAAGGGTGTTGTCTACCACCATCGAGGTGCATATCTGAACGCGATTGGTAATATTGTTACATGGGATTTGCCCAAGCATCCCCGCTATCTTTGGACATTGCCCATGTTCCACTGCAACGGATGGTGTTTCCCTTGGACCATCACCGAGCGCGCTGGTGTTCATGTTTGCCTCCGACAGATTACAGGTCAGGACATCATGGACCGGATTGCCGAAGAGCAAGTTAGTCATATGTGTGGGGCCCCAATCATCATGCAGATGATGCTTGATGCTGTTTCAGGTGGGCTTTCTCGCCATGATCATGAGGTGGCCATGATGACCGCAGCAGCGCCACCACCAGCAACCGTCCTTGGGTCCATGAAGAAGGCAGGTTTTGCAATCACCCATGTTTATGGGCTCACCGAAATCTACGGACCCGCGGTTGTTTGTGAATGGCAGGAGGCCTGGAATAAGTTGAGCCTCAATGAACAGGCTGAGAAGATGGCGCGACAGGGCATCAATTATTCTGTTCAAGAAGATATTGCCGTGATGAATCCCGAAAACATGACAAAGGTGCCCATGGACGGAACCACCATGGGCGAGGTGATGCTCCGAGGAAACATCACCATGAAAGGTTATTTGAAAAACCCCAAAGCTACCGATGAAGCCTTTGCCGGCGGGTGGTTTCATACTGGTGACCTTGGGGTCTGGCACCCCGATGGCTATGTGCAGCTGAAAGACCGCTCCAAAGATATCATCATCTC
>DKOD01000050.1:2177-4018 GCA_002469865.1 Alphaproteobacteria bacterium UBA7371
GATGAAAAATGGGGGGAGACGCCTTGCGCATTTATCGAACTTCGACCAGGTGCCACGGTGACCGAAGAAGAAATGAAAGAATTCTGCCGCACGCATTTGGCGCATTACAAATGCCCACGGCATTTTGAGTTCTCAAGCCTGCCGAAGACATCCACCGGCAAAATTCAAAAATTTGTCTTGCGTAATCAGCTCCGGGGTGAATCCTGACTGTCGCCCCTAGAAACCCAACGCAAAACAGGTTTGAGGGGAAACACCCAAGCAATACCTGCGGCAATAAAGAAGATTAGTTCAGCCCAGAGCGGCCAGCGTTCCATGTTGGAGTAAATTGCCGCCACCACAAGGCTATAAATCATGAGATAAAAAACCATGATAAACGCAAAAACGAGCTTGCGGGGGTTGCGCATGATGAAGATCCTCTTTTTTGACGCATCCGTGCGCCGATATCTTGTGATGTAACGGCCTTAACCCATATGTGAATACCATGACCAATGATATGCATGTAAAATTATGGCTTTATACCGTCACGGGCCTGATTTTGTTGATGGTTGTGGTGGGTGGCCTCACAAGATTGACCGATTCCGGTCTTTCTATTGTTGAATGGGCGCCCATTGCTGGCGCTATTCCCCCATTAACCCAAGCTGACTGGCTTTACGAATTTGAAAAATACAAGACCATTTCTGAGTATCAACGTCAGAATGCCGGCATGAGCTTGGATGAGTTTAAGGTTATTTACTGGTGGGAATGGGGTCATCGTCAGCTTGGCCGCCTTATTGGTTTTGCCTTTGCTGTTCCCCTTCTCGTTTTCCTTATTAATGGAAAATTGCGTGGTGGTTGGGCCGTCTATATGACTGTTTTGTTGATGCTTGGTGGCATGCAGGGATTTGTTGGTTGGTTCATGGTGGAAAGCGGGGTCGTTGAAGATCGTCTCGATGTAAGCCCTTACCGTCTGGCCATGCATTTGGGTCTTGCTGTTATCGTGCTGGGGCTTGTTTACCATGCCGCCAGGTCTTGGGATTTGGCCGGTCGGTCCGTGCGCACCAATATCTGGCCCTTGGTGTTTTTGGGCTTCCTTTATCTTCAGATTATAAGCGGCGCCTTTGTGGCGGGAACAGATGCTGGGATGATTTATAATTCTTGGCCTTTGATGGAAAATGCGCTTGTTCCTGAAGGTCTCTATTCAGATCCGACGCCAATTCGGGCATCATTTGAGGATCATTTGACGGTGCAATTTAACCACCGGATACTTGCGTATTTCGTGTTCGCTTTGGGGTTATTTGCGGCTTGGAAAGTGCGCGATGTCATGCCCAAACATGCCTTATTGCTTTCGGCTTTGCTTGTTTTGCAAGTAATTCTTGGCATCATCACATTGGTGACTGTGGCGGCTTATGACCATATTTGGCTGGCCGCGTCCCATCAGTTGCTTGGTGTGCTGCTGTATCTTGTGGCAGTGGATTTGGTGGCGCGTTCCTACCCAATTAGGTTGAGGTTGGGACGAGCAGGGGACTTGGGGAACCATGATTTGGGTGTGGTAAAATAATACCATACAAATAATTCATTGTTTCTTTTACGTTTTTTATTGTTGGTGGCAAGAAACCCTGATTGACCTTAGGGCCTGGCGGGATGTATGAACCGCCATCGAACATCCCAATTTTGGTTGGGTGTCACCTTTGAACCCGGAGAATTATCATGAAGACCTACTCCGCTAAGCCGTCGGAGATCGAGAAGAAGTGGGTGCTCATCGATGCAGAGGGCCTTGTTGTTGGCCGTCTTGCAGCCATCATCGCAACCCGCCTTCGTGGCAAGCACAAAGCCACATTCACCCCGCATATGGATTGCGGTGA
>DKOD01000142.1 GCA_002469865.1 Alphaproteobacteria bacterium UBA7371
TCCAACAATTTGCTTGTGATATCCGAGGCTCGTGGAAGCTATGAGGGCAGCAATCTTGCACTCACAGGTATTATGGCGCTGGAGCCAGGCGAAGAGGCCATTATGTTGTCCGGCGATGGTGCGCTTTATCTTGATGAGCCTTTGGCCGCGCCAATCAAGATGGATCTTCCTGGCATTCGGGCGCGCGTCGCTTTTGACGGGTCAATTTCTGGAAATATTGAGATGGTCCATCAGGACCTGGTTGGGTTTGTGCGCCTCAACCACGGAAATGGCCAGCCATTTTTGGATGGACGGTTTGAAAATTTGCCGGTTTCCTTAATACACAAACATTGGCCCATATTGGGTCATGGCAACACCCATGCTTGGCTTAATGAGCATGTGGAAAAGGGCATGATCTCCAGTATTGCTCTATCCATGAACAAATTTGGGGATAGGCCAAGTGGGGTTTTCTCATTTGATAACTTGTCGATGAATTTCCTGGACAACCAATTGCAATTGACGGTGCCAAATGGCGTTGCCGATCTTGATGACAATGCGCTTCGGTTTCAGCTGGATGCTGGTGGGCTTAACGAACTAAATCTTGGAAAATCCCTTGTCGTCTTGAAGGGTCTTTATGATGAGGACCAATCGGGTGTGATTGATGCCACTGCCCTTGGTGATCTTGCCCAACTGAAGGATTTGCTCACCTTGCCTCGTATTGGCGCATTAACACCCCAAGAGGCACAGGAAATCAATATTTCTTCAAAGCTTACCTTCCAAACATTACTGGAATTGCCACTCATTGCTGACCTTACATTCGATGATGTTCGGTTGAAGGTTTCTGGTGTTGGTCGTGGCGTGACAATCCCCATCGGGGAAGAGGCAAAGATCACATCGCCCAAGCTTGATTTGGCATGGGAAAAAGATTCCCCTCTGACCTTTCTTGGCCCAGTTAATTGGAAGGGCATGTCTTTTGGGGTGGCCGGTCGTTGGTTGGGTGGTGAAGGTATACAGGCGCGTCTCACATGCCCAAACACCAATGCCGTGGACATATTTGCCGCATTGGATATCAAAAATGGCGACCAATTGGTGTCATCCAAACTTGATTGCCGCATTAAGGTTGAGAAACCCGATCAAGGCCCGTTTTTGATTTCTGGTGACATTCGTTTGTTGTCGCCACAAAAGGGCCCCTTGGGCCAATTGTTTCTTGGCCAGAGGTCGCCCGTCCGGGCAAGTTTTTCTATCCTTGAGACCGCAAACAAATGGTCTTTGGATTTGGCAACCGATGCCGATCCGATCAACATCTTTTTTTCAAAAACAGGCAGACAGGACCAAATGACCATTTCTGGTCTCAAATCCGCTTATATTTCAGATGGCATTCTGCAGGTACTGAGCCAGCAAGGGCGAACGAATTTGGAACTATCGGGAACGTCCTTGGATGTTGCCCGCGTTCTTGATGATGGTTTGCTTGATGGTGATGGAGCCCTTAATTCGGCCTTGCGGTTAAGATTTAAGAGATTGCTTATGCCAGCAGGACTTGATCCGCTTATCGATGCAAATCTCGCAGTCATTGGAGATGGCAAAGGTGCAACTGTTGTTGCCGGTCAGGTTGGCAGTGGCGTGACCTTGTCCTTAACGGTTCCAGAGGAAGGGCCACTTAAGATTGTTTCGGCCAATGGTGGATCGTTGTTGCGGATGCTTGGTATTGTCGAGGACGCAGAGGGGGGAAGGCTAAACGCCACCATCAGCACGCAAAAAAATGGTGTTTCTGGGGAACTTTCTCTTGAAGATGTTCGCGTGACGCAGATGCCTGTTTTGTTGCGTTTGTTGTCTGTTGCGTCGCTTCAAGGGCTTGCCGACGGGTTGCGCGGGCAAGGGGTTCGTTTTGATGTTGTCCGCATACCTTTTGAGGCTGGACCTGAGCGCATCAACATCATCGATGCTTTGGCCAAAGGGCCTTCCATAGGCCTTACCCTTGCCGGTACATTGAAGGGTGCAAATGATGCGCGCATGTTGGATCTGCGTGGCGTGTTGATCCCTGTTTATGGTGTAAATTCCTTCATAGGCCAGGTGCCGATTATTGGAGACTTGGTCACAGGCGGTGAACGCAGTGGGTTCATCTCTATTGATTATAAGCTCCAGGGCCCTGCCAACAATCCGTCGGCGTCTGTGAACCCAGTAACATCCGTGATACCCGGCCCCATCAAGAGACTCTTTGGCATCGAATGATTACGATGCTTCCACAAGAACATGTTTCTTTTTGCCCAATGCGAGATGGAGGGGGCCTTTGGCAAAATCTTGCCGTGTGATCATGGTTTTTTCGTCGCTCACGGATTTGCCTGCCAATTTGACACCACCTCCCTTAATAAGTCGACGCACCTCACCATTGCTTGTGGCCAAGCCGGCCTGAACCACAAGGTTCAAAATGCCAATTTCGTCATGATCAAGAACAATTGTAACCTTGGGCAGAGATTCCAAATTGCCCCCAGAAAATGCCGCCTGGGCTGCATCTGCAGCCCCGAGCGCCGCGTTTTCACCGCGTGCCAATTTGGTTGCTTCATGGGCTAAGATTTTCTTTTGTTCATTGATAGGAAGCTGTTCAGTTTCAGCAATGTCGCTAAGCCCCATATCAGTAAACAACTTCATAAAGCGCAACACATCGCGATCATCGGTATTGCGCCAGAATTGCCAGTAATCAAAGTCTGACAACATGTCGGGGTTTAACCAAACCGCCCCGGAGACAGTTTTGCCCATTTTGGCACCATTGGCGGTGGTGATGAGGGGTGTCGTCAAACCAAACAATTGTGACTGATCACTTCGTCGGGCGAGCTCGATACCATTAACGATATTTCCCCATTGATCCGAACCACCCAACTGCAACAGGCAACCAAACCGACGGTTGAGTTCCAGAAAGTCATAGGCTTGCAGGATCATATAGTTGAATTCGATGAAGGAAAGGTTTTGTTCCCGTTCAAGCCTAAGCTTCACCGAGTCAAAACTCATCATTCTGTTGACCGAAAAATGCCGACCATATTCTCTCAGAAATTCAATATAGCCGAGCCCCGAAAGCCAATCGTCATTATTGACCATGACCGCATCAGTGGGGCCGTCACCAAATGTTAAGAAACGCCCAAACACCCCACGCAGGGCATCCATGTTTTTCTGGATATCCTTATCGCTTAGCATTTTGCGTGTCTCATCCTTGCCCGAGGGGTCACCAACCTTGGTGGTGCCACCGCCCAGCAACACGATGGGCTTATGGCCGTTTTTTTGCAGCCGACGCAGAATCATGATGGACATCAAATGCCCAACATGGAGGCTCGGTCCCGTGCAATCAAACCCAGCATAAGCGGTGACGATTTGCTTGCCCATGCATTCGTTAAGCCCTTCAAGATCGGTGCAATCTTGCATAAAGCCTCGGTTTTTTAGGTCTTGGATTAAGGGTGATATGTTGGCCGTCATGGGTTGAACCTTATGGTTGCAAATGGGATGCGCTCGGTTGCACCATGGGGTTGGTGACAGGGTCAAGGGGAAGTTGATGCAGATGATTGCGGCAGGCCTTATGTCGGGCACATCCCTTGACGGAATAGATGCGGCTTTGTTGGCCACCGATGGGGACAAAGATGTTCGTGTCTTGGCCCATGCATCCCATCAATTTGCTCAACACGAACAAGATATTCACCGCCAGGCTGTGCAGGCCGCTTTAAATGGAGATATCAACAGTGAAGTCATTGCTGAATGCGGGCGCATCCAAGCTTTACTATCTGCGCCCTTGGTTCAGCAATTGGCCGCGATATCAGGGAAACCCATCGATGTGGTGGGCTTCCATGGGCAAACCCTTTTGCATGAACCAGAGCAAGCATTTACGTTGCAGGTTGGCGATGCAGCCTTATTGTCCCAATTGGTGAATTCGCAGGTTGTGCACGATTTTCGATCAGCCGACATGAATGCGGGGGGGCAAGGGGCGCCCTTGGTACCCATTTATCACCAGGCCCTGTTGTCCAAACAGGAGGGGCCTCAATTGGTGGTGAACATAGGCGGTGTGGCCAACCTGTCACTTGTTGATGGTGAGAGGCTTGTTGGTTTTGACACCGGCCCAGGCAACGGACTCATGGACCAATTAATGATGCATCATGGTCGTGGGGCATTTGACAAAGACGGAGCCGTGGCCGCGTCTGGACAGGTCCGCATGGACATTGTCACTTCTTTTTTGGATCATGCTTATTTCGATCTGCCGCCACCAAAATCTCTTGATCGTTATGATTTTGATCTTGGCCTCATCCGGGGCCTGAGTTTGGAAGATGCCATGGCAACCTTATGCGCCATGACAGCATATGCCGTGGCCGATGGATTGCGCCACCTCGATGTGCAGCCAAATGCATGCATTATTGCCGGTGGTGGACGCCATAACCCAACCTTAATGGGCATGATCCGTGATTTGATGCCATGTCGCGTGAAGGCGGCCGATGAATTGGGTTGGTCGGTTGATGGCCTTGAAGCTGAAGCATTCGCTTATTTGGCCGTCCGGTTTTTGAGGAAACTTCCTGCAACATTTCCTGCCACAACTGGTTGTGTTTATCCGGTCGTGGCAGGAGAATTGGTTGGTTGATTTTTATACAAAATCAAATTCTACAGGTGCTTTGGGCGTGTTTTGGTTGCCGATATAATTGCGAACAATACCTAGAAGCTCATCCATGTGTTTTTCGAAGAAATGGTTGGCGCCCTCTATTTCTTCATGATCGATGGTGATGCCCCGCTGAATTTTTAATTTATCAACCAGCTTGCGAACATCGCCTGGGTCAACAATCTTGTCACCATTACCGTTCACAATAAGACCAGATGAAGGGCAGGGTGCCAGAAAAGAAAAATCATACATGTTTGCCGGTGGTGCCACGGAAATAAATCCAGTGGCCTCGGGACGACGCATGAGAAGCTGCATCCCAACCCAAGCACCAAAAGAAAAGCCAGCGATCCAACAAGAAGGCGCTTCTTTATGCATGGATTGCAACCAATCAAGCGCTGCGGCGGCATCGGATAATTCCCCAATGCCTTCATCAAAACTTCCTTGGGAGCGGCCAACGCCGCGGAAATTAAAGCGCAAAACAGCAAAGCCACATTCTTGAAACAGATAAAAAAGGTTGTAGACAACCTTATTGTTCATCGTTCCCCCAAATTGTGGGTGGGGGTGCAGAATGATCGCCGTTGGGGCATGAGGATTTGGTCCGGGCTGGTAACGTGCTTCAAGACGTCCCTCCGGTCCAGGAATAATAACTTCAGGCATGGTTGGCTTGCTCCAACTCGTTATATCTTTGTAACATATTAACCATTATATTGTGTGTTGGGGTTGAACGTGACGCATTACATAGCCACTCATGGCCCTTGGACACAAACGAAAATTATTTTAATCATTCAGGTTGACTCATGAAACTCTCTACACGCGGGCAATATGCGGTGATGGCATTGGTGGATATGGCCACCCATGGTGATGGTTCACCCATACCATTGGCTGACATATCGCAGCGTCAAGATATTTCCCACCGCTATCTTGAGCAACTTTTTGGAAAGTTGCGCAAACATGGCTTGGTGGAAGGTGTCAAAGGCCCATCAGGCGGATACAGAATTTCTAGACCTGCCACTGCCATAAGTCTTTTGGACGTGATGCAGGCGGTGGATGAGCCCATCAAAACCACACGTTGTGATGCATTGGATCGGGGCAAATGCAAGCCTGGTGGGCTTACCTGTCAGACCCATCGGATTTGGATGGAGTTGGGTGACAATATCTCTCATTTTCTCGCCAGCCGAAGCTTGGCCGACGTGGTGGGGAAAAATGGTCATGGCTAATCAGCCTGGTCGTGTCTACCTGGATCATCACGCCACAAGTCCGTTGCGTCCCGAAGCCTTGGTGACACTTAGCACCATGGTGCAAGCCAACCCGTCTTCTGTTCATCAAGATGGCCGTGAAGCCAGACGTGTCATGGAAGAATGCCGCCAACTTATTGCGGATGTGGCAGGTTTTGCACCACGTAATGTGGTGTTTACTTCTGGGGGGACGGAGGCAAACCAATCCGC
>DKOD01000161.1:0-243 GCA_002469865.1 Alphaproteobacteria bacterium UBA7371
CATGTCAGTGATAACCAGCCAGTGGAATTTGGCACCCCACTTCTTGATATCGAATGATTAGGTGGTTGCTGAATGTTTGAGAAAATTCTCATCGCCAATCGTGGTGAAATTGCCCTCAGAATTTTGCGGGCATGTCGTGAAATGGGCATCCAGACGGTTGCCGTGCATTCCACGGCCGACGAACATGCCATGCATGTGCGCCTCGCCGATGAAAGCGTTTGCATTGGTGGGCCATCACCAACA
>DKOD01000161.1:647-3041 GCA_002469865.1 Alphaproteobacteria bacterium UBA7371
CTCTCAGAAAACCAAAAATTCGCCCATATCGTTGAAGCCCACGGGATTTCATTTATTGGTCCGACTGCGGAGCATATTGGATTAATGGGTGACAAGATTACTGCCAAAATCACTGCAGAAAAATTGGGAATCCCCACAGTTCCTGGTTCAGATGGTGAGGTGATGGATTTGGATTTTGCCAGATCTGAAGCGGAACGAATTGGATTTCCTTTGATCATCAAGGCCGCCGCAGGTGGTGGCGGCCGGGGCATGAAGGTCGTGTCTGACAAGAAAGATCTCGAAGAAGCTTTCAACACAGCGCGTCGCGAAGCACAAATGGCATTTGGCAATGGTGCGGTTTACATGGAGCGTTACCTCCAAAAACCTCGCCATATTGAAATACAAGTTATTGGTGACGGCCTTGGTTCGGGTCTTCATCTTGGTGAGCGTGATTGCTCGCTCCAACGGCGTCACCAAAAAATTCTCGAAGAAGCTCCTTCGGTTTGCCTCAACAACAACCAGCGCGACGAAATTGGTGCTATTTGCGCCAAAGCCATTGGGGAATTGAAATATCGCGGGGTCGGCACGATTGAATTTTTGTATGAAGATGGCTCGTTTTTCTTCATCGAAATGAACACGAGGCTGCAGGTGGAGCATCCTGTAACCGAAGCTATTTTCAACATTGATTTGGTGAAAGAGCAGATAAGAATCGCGGCAGGTCTTGGCATCAGCTTTACCCAAGATGAGTTAACCATGTCAGGCCATGCCATTGAATGTCGCATTAATGCCGAGGACCCCTTCAACCTTACCCCTTCCCCAGGTCATGTTGACGGTTTCCACCCCGCAGGCGGTTATGGGGTACGCGTGGATTCGGCCCTATTCAGCGGCTATGATGTGCCGCCATATTATGACAGCCTGATTGCAAAACTCATCGTGCATGGCAAAAGCCGAAATGAATGCCTGCTTAGGCTTAACCGATGCCTTCATGAATTTGTTGTTTCTGGCATCAGCACCAACATCGCCCTTTTTGATGAAATCCTAAAGGATCAAGACTTTCAAAATGGCCAATATGACATTCATTGGCTCACCAAATTTCTTGAAGAGCGGGGTGTGCGTCTTTCATGACCTCGGGCCAAGCCACCAGGGATGCATTTGACATGCTTACGGCCTACCGCCAGGGCATTTTTCCCATGGCAGAGGCCCGGGATTCCAAAGAATATGATTGGTTTACCTGCGAGCGGCGCGGCGTCATCCCATTGGACGGATTTTACTGCCCAAAGAGCCTTCGCAAGACCATCAGAAAAGGCGAATATCGTATTGGCCTCAACAGCCAGTTTTCCAACCTGCTGGATCATTGCGCTGCCAGGGAGGATGGAACCTGGATATCCTTACGCCTTCAAAATGCATATGATATTTTGCGCGAAATGGGCCATGGCCTCTCCGTAGAAGTTTTTTACGGGGATGATCTTGTCGGCGGGTTATTCGGGGTGTCGTTGGGTGGCGCATTTTTTGGTGAGAGCATGGTAAGCCTGAAACCAGAAGCATCGAAAATCGCACTGGTTCACCTTGTGCTTGGCATGCGTGCTGCAGGATATCATCTTCTGGACACCCAAACGACCACAGATCACCTGATCCGATTTGGCCAAATAGGCGTCCACCAAGATGACTACAAAAAGAGACTGGCAGATGCCTTATTCATCAAGCCAGATGAACTCATCAGCGCCATTACAGAAACCTTGGTGGAACCCGATTTGGAATCCATTTCTGATAAGAGTGTGCGTTATTCCTTGCCAGAAAACACGGCCTGACCAATCAAACTCATCAGATCAACTGCACCTTGGGTGTATTCAAATTCATCACCTGAACGAAGCTGTTCTTCTGATCCACCAACCTCGATGGTCAAGAAATTACCACCAAGCAAACCCTCTGAAGCTATTTTGAGCGTGGAATCTGACGGAATAACCAATGTGTCGGTCATGTCCATCTTGATTTCCGCAAAATAGGTTTTTGGATCCAGGGCAACAGATGTGACATAACCCACCTTAACACCCGCCATGCGAACGTCGGTGCCTGCACGTATGGCACCAGCATCAATAACCTTTGCGGTGAGGGAGATTCTGTTGCCAGCAACCCTATCGACCGATGAGCTTGCTTCATAGACAAACAGAGCCGCCGCCAAAATCACAACAAAACCAACAACCACTTCAACAACAGAATATTTCATTACTCAGGCCTCCAGGCCTCATAAACAGGACGTGTTTTGGGCTGATGATCGCCATATAGAGAACCCTGTGGGTGATATGCCTCTGGGGTTCCAGTGAGATTCGGAAGATGATCTTTTTCCCAATCCTGGCGCGATAATGGTGAATCACTTGGCAAATCATCAACCAAACCATGCAGCCAGGCATGCCAATC
>DKOD01000161.1:3420-17670 GCA_002469865.1 Alphaproteobacteria bacterium UBA7371
AGAACGATCCAGGTAATAAGTATTTCCCTGGTCATCATGCCCAACTTCTTCACCATGGCGACGGGTAAACCACCATGTGCCCACGGTTGCGCCATTCCACCATGTAAAAATTAATGAAAGAGGATTCTGCGACATTTTCGGGTCCATCGTTATCTATAATACTGATTGTTAGCGGATTTTTTGGTTCATGGCCATGATTCTCGACAACACAACATGTTGTTTATCCATCATGTTGTCATACACTAGATGTTGATTGGCGCGGAATATTGTGTTATAAGAGTCGTCTGCAAAAAATTCTGGCAGAATTCTTGGCCAATGCAAAATATTTTCTGTCGCAACCGCGGCCCATAACAAGTTTGACGAGGTGAAACATGAAGTTCGAAAGGCGTTATACCCAGGCGGGTCGGGATCCCTATGCAAGCATAGAGTTTCGCAAAACCACCAGTGAAATCCGCAACCCCGATGGGTCCATCGTTTTTCAACTCAAGGACATTGAGGTTCCCGCATCCTGGTCTCAAGTTGCTGGCGACATCATTGCCCAAAAATATTTCCGCAAAGCTGGTGTGCCGGCCAAATTGGTCAAGATAGAAGAAAACGCCACCCCTAGTTGGTTATGGCGTTCTAAGTCAGATGAAAAGGCGTTGGAAAAGCTTTCAGAAGATGATCGTTATGGTTCGGAAATGAGCGCAAAGCAGGTGTTTGATCGTCTTGCCGGCACCTGGACTTATTGGGGCTGGAAAGGTGGGTATTTCACAAGCGAAGAAGATGCCCAGACCTATTTTGATGAAATGCGTTACATGCTTGCGACCCAGCGTGTGGCCCCCAACTCACCACAATGGTTCAATACTGGTCTCCATTGGGCCTATGGTATTGATGGGCCTGGTCAGGGCCACCATTATGTTGATTTTGAAACAGGCAAGCTCACCAAATCAAAGTCAGCCTATGAGCATCCCCAACCCCATGCTTGCTTCATTCAATCGGTCAGTGATGACCTGGTGAATGAAGGTGGCATCATGGATCTTTGGACCCGTGAGGCGCGCCTTTTCAAATATGGTTCCGGGACTGGTTCAAACTTCTCTGACTTGAGGGGTGAGAGCGAACCATTGTCTGGCGGCGGCCGCTCCTCTGGCTTGATGAGCTTTCTGCGCATCGGCGACCGCGCAGCCGGTGCCATTAAGTCAGGCGGCACGACACGTCGCGCAGCCAAGATGGTGGTGGTCGACATCGACCATCCCGACATTGAAGCATTCATTGATTGGAAGGTGATTGAAGAAGAGAAAGTGGCCGCATTGGTTACTGGCTCCAGGATCATGGCTGAAAAACTCAAGCCGGTGTTCCACGCCTGCATTAATTGTGAGGCAGATGGCGATGATTGCTTTGACCTCAAAAAGAATCCGCGCCTCAAGCAAGCAGCCCGCGACGCACGCAAAAGCCTTATCCCCGAAGCTTACATCATGCGCATTGTGGAGCTGGCACGTCAGGGCTTCCGGGATATTGAGTTTCGCACCTACAACACCGATTGGGATTCTGAAGCCTATGGCACGGTATCAGGTCAAAATTCCAACAATTCCATCCGCGTAACCGATGAATTCCTTCATGCAGTGGAGGAAGGTGGAAGTTGGGCCCTTCGTGGACGCACCAACGACAAAGTTGTGAAGGAAGTTGATGCACGAAAATTGTGGGATCAGGTTGGTCGCGCAGCATGGGCCTGTGCCGATCCAGGCATCCAATTCCATACCACCATCAATGATTGGCATACCTGCCCTAATGATGGTCAAATTCGGGCTTCAAACCCTTGCTCTGAATATATGTTCCTTGATGACACTGCCTGCAATTTGGCCTCGGTTAATCTAGACAAATATTTGCAGACCGATGGCGCATTCGACGTGGAAGGCTTCAACCACACGGTACGTCTTTGGACATTGGCTTTGGAAATTTCTGTCTTGATGGCCCAGTTTCCATCAAAACAAATCGCTAAGCGTTCCTATGAATTCCGCACCTTGGGCCTCGGCTATGCAAACCTTGGTGGTTTGTTGATGCAAAGTGCCTTGGGTTATGATTCTGACGAGGGTCGTGCCTATTGCGGTGCCATCACTGCATTGTTGACCGGCGTTTCTTATGCGACTTCCGCCGAAATTGCTTCCGAAGTTGGTGCTTTCCCTGGCTATGAACGCAACAGCGAGCATATGCTCCGCGTGATACGTAACCACCGTCGTGCAGTCTATGGTGAGACATCCGGTTACGAGCATTTGAACACCAAACCCGTAGCACTTGATCTGGCCAATGTGCCCCACCAAAGCCTGGTTAAGGCGGCACAGAAAGCTTGGGACAAGGCATTGGAGCTTGGCGAACAACATGGCTACCGCAATGCTCAAGTGTCTGTTGTGGCCCCTACTGGCACCATTGGTTTGGTGATGGATTGTGACACCACTGGTATCGAACCAGATTTTGCTTTGGTAAAGTTCAAAAAACTTGCAGGCGGTGGTTACTTTAAGATTATCAACCGTTCTGTGCCCATGGCCCTGCGCAAGCTTGGTTATGGTGAGAATGCCATTGCCTCGATCGAACGATATGCTGTTGGCCATGGCACCTTGGAAGGTTGCCACGTGATCAATCACGGTCAGCTTATGGAGCGTGGCTTATCCAAAGAGACCATTGATAAGGTTGAAGGCGGCTTAAAAGGTGCCTTTGACATTCGCTTTGTCTTTAACCGTTGGACCCTCGGCGATGACGTGATGAAGCAACTTGGTGTCAGTGATGCGCAGATGGATGATCATAAATTTGATCTGTTGTCGCATTTGGGCTTCAGTAAGCAGGATATCGAAGAAGCAAACGCCTATGTTTGTGGCACAATGACCCTTGAAGGTGCGCCTGGTCTTGATGAAGCACATTTGCCGATTTTTGATTGTGCCAACCCATGCGGACGTATTGGCAAAAGGTTCCTCAATGCTGACAGCCATATTGATATGATGGCTGCTGCCCAATCATTTATCTCAGGCGCTATTTCAAAAACCATCAACATGCCCGCCTCAGCAACTGCTGAGGAATGCAAGCAAGCCTACCTACGTTCATGGCGTAAGGGCATCAAGGCCAACGCGCTTTATCGTGATGGTTCCAAATTGAGCCAACCGCTTAGTTCACAGGTTCTGGCGGAGTTGGATGAAGATGGAGAAATCGAAGAGGCCGTAACCAGCAATAAGCCCGCGGCAGAGAAGGCCATGATCGTGGCAGAAAAAATGGTTGAAGCTGTTCGCCATCAACGTGAAAAACTGCCACATCGCCGTAAGGGATATACCCAGAAAGCTGTGGTGGGGGGTCATAAGGTCTATCTTCGTACCGGGGAATATGAAAGCGGTCAGCTTGGTGAAATCTTCATTGATATGCATAAAGAAGGTGCTGCCTTCCGGTCATTGATGAACAACTTTGCCATCTCCGTTTCCCTCGGCCTCCAATATGGCGTCCCTTTGGAAGAGTTTGTGGATGCGTTTACCTTCACGCGTTTTGAGCCGGCAGGCATGGTTCAGGGCAATGAAACCATCAAGAATGCAACCTCCATCCTTGATTATGTTTTCCGTGAATTGGCTGTTAGTTACCTGAGCCGTAATGACTTGGCCCATGTGGATCCAAGCACCATCTACAGTGACGGTCTCGAAGGTGGCCAAGCCAAGGCTGATGCCATGGCGATGACCAAACATATCTCCAAAGGTTTCACCCGCAACAGTTTGACAAGCCTCAAGGTGGTGGAATTTGCAAGCCAAGGCGCCACGGCGCTCAAAACCGGAGAGGTTGTTCAGGAAGAATTGCAAGTTGGTCAGGCTGAGGATATGCAGCCTGAAGAGGACAAAGCGGCCATGATCGCCAAAGCCCGCATGCAAGGTTATGAGGGCGATAGCTGTCACGAATGTGGAAACTTTACCCTTGTGCGTAATGGCACCTGCCTCAAATGTGACACATGCGGCTCAACCAGCGGTTGTTCGTAAGAAACCACAAATAACAAATAATTAAGGGGGCCGATGGCCCCCTTTTTTGTTAGCTGTTTGCCATGTGATGCAAAATATCCTTTAAGGATCTAATCATGCTGTAATCATCAGGTTTTGCAAGGCCGTCAAACACCCGATTTTGGCGGTTGAGCCAAAAGGTCCGAAAGCCAAAGGTAGAAGCGCCTGTCACATCCCATGGGTTAGATGAGACGAAACCCCTGACCAAGCACTTTTCCTGGGCATGGCGGTAAACGTCCATGGTTGGTTTAAATATGCGAATTTCTTCCACCGTGATGATATCTGAAAGTTGCTCCATCAGGCCTGCATGGGAGAACGCACGCTCAAGATAGCGTTTTTCTCCATTGGAAAGAATAACAGGATTTATTCCTTGCTCTTTGAGCAACACCAAGGTTTCTGCAACATCTGGAAAAGCTTCAATCTGCGCAAAGCCTTCCATAAATTCATCCAAAAATGCCTCATGCTGGAACCCATGCTCAGCCATGGCGACATTAACCGCATGACGCGTTAGGTCAAAAAATGGTGCATAACGCCCCATCATGCTGCTGTGCCAAGAATAAGTTATCTGGAGGATTCGAACCCTAGCGCCAATATCGTTGGCAATATCACCGTATTTTTCTGCGAGCCTGCGTCCGGGACCAGAAACATCCAAAAGGGTGCCATAAGCGTCAAAAAGAATGGTGTTGGGTATCATGAAGACCTCCAAGTCTGACCTGATGTTTGGTTTATTCTTTATCTTTTGGGGCCAAGCGAAGACCCAATTCCCGTAATTGTTCCGTGTCCACCACCGAAGGTGCACCCAACATGAGGTCTTCAGCACGCTGGTTCATGGGGAAAAGCGTCACCTCACGTAGATTATCAACACCGGCCAACAACATCACGATGCGGTCAACACCTGGTGCTATACCACCGTGGGGTGGCGCACCGAAACGAAAGGCATTGAGCATTCCACCAAAACGTTCCTCCACCACAGATTTGTCATAGCCAGCAATTTCAAATGCACGGGTCATGATGTCAGGCCGATGATTTCTGATGGCACCGGAGGAAAGTTCAACACCATTGCAAACAATGTCATATTGATAACCAAGGATCTCGAGGGGATCTTGTTCATTCAGAGCTTCAAGACCACCTTGCGGCATGGAAAATGGGTTATGAGAGAAGTCCAATTTCCCGGTTTCTTCATCTTTTTCATACATCGGGAAATCAACAATCCAGCAGAAACGAAATTCATTTTCGGCAACCATACCCAATTCTTGGCCAATACGTGCCCTGGCAGCACCAGCCAAGGACGCCGCCGCGGATTCGTTTCCAGCGGAGAAGAACACAGCGTCACCAGCACCCAACCCACAACGTTGTGCCAATAACTGAATCATGTCGTCAGAGAGAAATTTTGCGATAGGCCCTTTGCCAAGAATTTGGCCATTTTCCTCTTGCAACGTGACATAACCAAGGCCGGGGGCACGCATCTCTTTGCGTGCCCAGTCATTCAACTTGTCAAAGAACGATCTCGGAAGTGATGCCGCCCCTGGTGCTGGGATAGCACGCACAACGCCACCAGACGACACCACCGATTGGAAGGCCTTAAAGGTAACATCTTCACGCATGAATAGGTCGCCCACATCGGAAATTTTCAGTGGGATACGAAGATCTGGTTTGTCGCTCCCATATTCCAGCATTGCTTGGGCATAAGGAATCCTTGGAAATGGCGCAGGCGTTACCTTTCGGCCTTCGGCAAATTCTTCAAATATTCCATGGATCACTGGTTCCACCGCTGCAAACACGTCTTCCTGGGTCACAAAGCTCATTTCAATATCGAGCTGGTAAAATTCCCCTGGTGATCGGTCTGCCCGCGCATCTTCATCGCGGAAACATGGGGCAATTTGAAAATAACGATCAAAGCCCGCCATCATGATCAGCTGTTTGAATTGTTGGGGTGCCTGGGGCAGCGCGTAAAATTGTCCTGGATGCTGACGGGAGGGAACCAAAAAGTCCCGAGCCCCTTCCGGTGATGACGCCGTCAAAATTGGGGTTTGAAATTCTTGAAAATTTTGTTCTGTCATGCGGCGGCGCAAAGATGCCACGACGCTGTTGCGCAGCATGATGTTGCGGTGCAACCGCTCCCGGCGCAAATCAAGATAACGGTATGTTAATCGCGTTTCCTCAGGATAATCCAAATCGCCAAAAACCGGCATGGGCAATTCTTCGGCAGAGGAAAGAACTTCTGTCTCTGCAACGCGCACTTCAATTGCACCGGTTGGAAGATCTGGATTGATGGTCTCGCTTGTTCGGGCCACAACAATACCGTCAACACGAATAACACTCTCCGCACGCAACCGCTCCAAGGAAGCAAAAGCGGCAGAATCAGGATCTAATACCAATTGGGTCATGCCGTAATGGTCCCGAAGATCGATAAAGATAAGACCACCATGGTCACGCCGACGATGAATCCACCCAGAAAGGCGAACCTGTTGGTCGACATGCTCAAGAGAAAGAGCGCCACAATGATGGGTGCGATATGCGTGCATGAATAAACCTCAACAAATACAGGGCATGGACGAGTTCCACGCTCGTCGTATAACCATCAGGATATAGTTTTGACCACCCGCCCCTTACCAGTAGGCCTTTGAACCATTGCCAGCCATTCGCACCATCACCAGCAACCCCGACCTTCAGGCCTTTATTGACGGCCTGTCGGGCGAAGAATTTGTGACCATTGATACCGAGTTCATTAGGGAGACCACTTATTGGCCCCATCTCTGCCTCGTCCAGCTGGCCGGGAGCAATGAAGCTGTCTTGGTCGATCCTCTGGCCCCGGGCATCGACCTAAAACCCCTGAATGATCTTTTCCAGTCAGAAATAACTTGTGTGTTTCATGCAGGTCGGCAAGATTTGGAAATCTTTCACAATCTTTTTCATTCCCTACCGCGCCATGTGGCGGACACACAAATCATGGCCATGGTTTGTGGACATGGTGATCAGGTCGGTTATGAGCGGCTTGTTGAACATCTGTGTGACAAAAAAATTGACAAATCTCAGCGTTTTACAGATTGGGCGCGCCGTCCCCTTAATGACGCACAACGCCGTTATGCTCTGGCTGATGTAACCCATCTGCGCGAAATCTACGCCAAATTGCATGAAGAGCTCTCGCATCAAAAACGCTGGGACTGGCTCCTGCGCGAACATGAAAAATTGATTGATCTTGCCAATTACCGCCATGAACCAAGCAATGCTTGGCAACGCTTACGATTGCGCGACAGTAATGAGAAGCATTTGCCGGCAATCATGGCATTGGCAGAATTTCGTGAGAAAAAAGCCCAAGAACGCAATGTCCCAAGAAACCGGGTTTTTAAAGATGAGGCATTGCTGCAAATTGCCATGGCTCGGCCTCGGTCAAAAGAAGAGCTTTACAGCCTAAGATCGATCAAACAACAAGGCCTCGATGGTCGCCTCATTGAGGAACTCATTGGCATTTTGGATTCTGATCTCGATAGCCGTCAGGGCCCAGTATTAAAGAAATCCCCAAAGGGCAAAAAACCTGAAACAATGATTTCCATGCTGAAGCTATTGCTAAAAATTGCTTCCGAACAACATGGTGTGGCTGCACGTCTGCTGGCCACTTCAGAAGAGATAGATGAATTTGCCAGGGGTCGACCTGGTCCAGAACCCGACGACTGGCGCTATGAATTATTTTGGGGCATGGCCGAGGGGTTTCGGTCAGGTGAGCTTGGCCTCAGTTGGGACAGCAAAAAAAATGACGTCAGAATATTTAGCCCTAATTTGAAACAACATCTGGCTCAAGATTGAGGTGACGTGCCAATTGCGCAAGCCTTTTGACCACGCCCTCATTGACCAAATGCCCCTGTCCTTCGGCCATCACAAGCAAGAGCCTACCAGCATTTGTCTCAAGTTTGGCATGGACAATCATATGCCCTGCGCCACCGGCAAGATACCAAGCCAAGCGCAGCGACAATCCGACCGCAACGGACAGTTCCTGGTCATCGGAATGCAAAACATCAGCATGAGCAAAGGGGTTGTCGTTGTTAAGCCCTTCATAGCGACAATACATGGCATTGGCTGCAAAATATCGGTCAAAACGAGTCAGCCCAGGCAACTCGGCATGCAATATTTCTTGACCTGTATGCGTGCCCCTTAAGTCTGGATGTTTACGCCATCCAGCATCGGAATATGCCATGGCCAATTGAACAGCCACGCGGCAGTGATCGGCAATATCAAGATAACCCAACCATTGTTCATGCAACGATGTTGCCGGGCGCAAACGAGAGCGGTTGGTGGATATATCGGTAAGTATCATTTTTAGGTCATTGGGGAACAACCAGCCACGCTCTTCATGGGCAACCCCTTCGCGAACCCCCGATGCTGACGTGATAAATGTTGACGGCTTAACCACATCGGCAACAATGCCCAGCAAATTTGCCGCCACAGGAAGATGCTGACGTCGGCTGGAAGAAACCTTACGAAAATTCAAATCCGAGCTGTTTTGCTTGGCAATATCCTTACAAAAGGTCAAAAAATCTTCTCCAGGCTCGAAAGCTTGCAACATTTCAAGCCGATCACCTTTTGTTTCTGCATAGGCCTTGACCAAAGAACGCCAACTTCCACCCACCAGGTAAAAAGGTTGGCCAACAACGTCCCCAATAAAACCCACTCGACGCAATTGAGCACCCAAAATTTCTGGGAGTTGCCCAGACAGATGTGCCGATGCTGAACGAAGGATGCCAAATGGAAGCGAAACGGCCTCGTGACAGGATCCTGCGCGCACAACAACCAATTCCAAGCTGCCACCGCCAAGGTCACCGACAACGCCTTCCGCATGGGGGAATGATGACAACACACCGCGTCCGGCGAACATGGCCTCTTCATCGCCCGAAAGAAGTTTTATATTGAGGTCAAACTTTGTTTCGACATCTTTGCGGATGGATGGCCCATTTAGGGCATCACGCAAAGCGGCTGTGGCAAAGGCGCGGACATGACTTACCTGATGGCCTTTGCATAGGCTCATGAAGCGGCTTAAGGCTGCTAAGAGACCCTCAATACGTTCTTTGGGAACATGGCCACCTTCGCCAAATTGACCAAGACCAACAGATACTTTTTCATTAAGAACAGAAACAAGCCTACCTGGCGCTTTTTCAAAAAGCACCAACCGTACTGTGTTTGAACCAATATCAATAACAGCAAAGCGTTCAGGTCGCGTCAGATGAGGCGACCGCGTTTCTTCTTCAGTAATATCCAAGGTCACACCCCGACCAATGTTCGAAATTGCGGCAGGGTATAACCATTATGGTCGTGCAGATCCACGCCCAGACAAACTCGGGTTGGTCATGAAGAAATGATGCAGGTTAAAACCACTACGCGATTCATCTTGAACACGAATATAACGGCCATCGGGCTGCAAAATCCAAGATTGCTGCACGTCTTCCAAATTGGCCACCATGATTTGGTCTAAGATCTGTTGATGCACCGTCTCATTCTCAATGGGAATGAGTGTTTCCACACGGCGATTTAAGTTCCGTGGCATCCAATCGGCTGAGGAAATATAAACTTTTGCCTTGCGTGAAGGCAGCTCCTCACCATTTGCAAAGCAGCAGATGCGGGGATGCTCAAGAAAACGCCCAACCACTGAACGAACTTCAATATTCTCTGACAAACCTTCAATCCCTGGGCGCAGGCAACAAATGCCACGGATGATAAGCTTTGATTTCACACCAGCCTGGGAGGCCCGATATAGTGCATCAATGACATCAGGATCGACCAAAGAATTCATCTTTGCCCAAATACCACTTGGCTTGCCTGCCTTGGCATTACGAATTTCTTCTTCAATATCTTCGATGATCGTTGGCTTGAGGGTTACGGGTGAAACCTTTGCCTTCTTCAGGTCACGCGGTTCAGCATAACCCGTGATGAAGTTAAACATTCTCGTCGCATCCATGCCCAAAACCGGATCGCAGGTGAATAGCGACAAATCGGTATAAATTTTGGCCGTGATGGGGTGGTAGTTGCCTGTGCCAAAATGCACATAGGTACGCAAATCACCATCTTCCTTGCGCACCACAACAGAGATCTTGGCATGGGTCTTAAGATCAACAAATCCATAGACCACCTGAACACCTGCACGTTCCAGATCCCTTGCCCAACGAATATTGGCTTCCTCATCAAAACGTGCCTTCAATTCCACAAGTGCCGTGACAGCCTTGCCAGCCTCAGCAGCCTCGGCCAATGCCTTCACAATCGATGAGTTGGATGACGTGCGGTAGAGCGTTTGCTTGATGGCCACAACATCAGGATCCTGCGCTGCCTGGCGTAAGAATTGGACGACAACATCAAACGATTCATAGGGGTGATGGACCACAATATCTTTGGCGCGGATGGCAGCGAAACAATCACCCCCGTGGTCCCTGATCCGCTCAGGAAAACGGGGATTATACGGGGGGAACTTTAATTCCGGCTTGTCATCGACAATAAGCGCTTTGATATCTACCACCCCAATGATTCCTGGCATCACCCGAACTTCCTCGTCGGGAATAGCCAATTCCATGCGCACCAAATCTCGCAAATCTTCGGGCATTTTGCTTTCAACTTCCAAACGGATCACGTCACCTTTTCGCCGACGCTTAAGGGCTGATTCAAACATGCGCACAAGATCTTCAGCTTCTTCTTCAATCTCGATATCGCTGTCACGCAACACCCGGAAGCAACCACTATCGGCAACTTCATGCCCAGGAAAAAGATAATCCAGTTGCATTCTCATGACCGTTTCAAGCTTTAAGAAACGGATCATACCATCCTTGTCAGCCAAACGAACAAAACGTGGGAGAGACGATGGCACAGGGACCAAAGCCGAAAGCATCTCCCCATCCATCTTACGGCGTAACTTCAATGCAAGTGCGATGCCCAAATTGGGAATAAAGGGAAATGGATGAGCTGGATCAATAGCCAATGGCGTGAGCACGGGAAAAAATTTGGCCATGAACAATTCATGGAGAAATCCGTTGTCATCCTCACCAACCTCCGCTTCTGTGAGCACGGCAATGCCGTTGCTACGAAGTTCATTGTGAAATTCCGCCCAACGTCTTTGCTGATGATCCACAAGCTCATCGGCCAATGCATGAATTTTTTCCAATTGCTGTGCTGGCGTCAAACCATCTTGGCTGACTGCCTCAATATCCGCACGGACCATTCCATAGAGGCCAGCGACACGAACACTAAAAAACTCATCCACATTGGAGCCAGAGATAGATAGGAACCGCACGCGCTCTAAGAATGGATGGTTTACGTTTTCACTTTCCTCCAACACACGGCGGTTGAATTCGAGCCAACTCAATTCCCGGTTAAAAAAACGTTGTGGTGAACCAATCAATTCATGGGCCATGAGACATCCTAATAATTCTAATAATTCAAAAATTCACACTGTACTTAAAGAAGCTTTGTGACAGTTAGGAAACAATTTCTTCCAACACCAGATGAAAAAGCTTTTTGCTTGCAGTCATTTTTTGTTCAAACATGATATTTTTCATTAACTCCGCCGCATGAATGACGTCTTGCGGGCTTCTGGGCAAACGATGAATGAAAAATTGCAAATCCTCTCTTGTTAACTTGATCCCATGAGCAAGAAGATGCCGTTCCAAAATGGTGGTCAGCACCTCATCACCGGGATCGGGAATAGACAGAAATATGCCTGCGGCAAGCCTGGAACGCACATCGGGTAGCTTTGACAAAATTTCTGATTGGGCTGGGGTTGATAAAACCACCATGCGATGTTCCGCTTGCCAGGCTCTGTTGATGGCATGAAACAATTGCTCAGGCCCCCCACCTTGGCCTGCGTCAAAAACCATGTTGCCCCAGTCCTCAAGGGGCACGTTATTTTCTCGAAGCCAAGCTGTTGCCAAATGGGTCTTGCCACAACCATGGCATCCTTCAAGATGGATGAGGCCAAAGGGTTTCGTTGGCTGCGCACGAAGTTGGCGCACCAAGGCCAAAGTGGTTATGTCCGTTGCAAAGCTTGAAAAATCCATTGGCAGGCGATGCGAGAAATCCATAAATGCTTGTTTGGCCTTCATCACCATTCTTCATACTTTCCAAAAAAGCGGCGCATCATGTAGACCCTAGGTCAGCAACAAATATTTAAACCTAAGGACACCACGCCATGACAGAAAAAGACCTATCTTATGAACAGGCTGGCGTGAATATCGCTGAGGGAAATGAATTCGTAAAAGATATAGGCCAAATCATCAAACGCAGTTGGCGAACTGGTGTTATGAATGATCTTGGTGGGTTTGCTGGCTTCTTTGATCTCAAGGCATGTGGGTTTAAAGACCCCATTTTGCTCTCCGCAACCGATGGTGTTGGCACCAAGATTGAACTTGCCCGCAGCACAAATATTTATGGCGGCCTTGGCATGGATTTGGTGGCAATGTGCGTCAACGATCTTATTGTCCACGGTGGGCAACCACTATTTTTCTTAGATTATTTGGCTTCGGGCAAATTGGACCGCCACAACCACCTGGCTATTGTTGAATCCATGGTCGGAGGTTGTCGGGAAGCTGGTTGCGCGCTCATTGGGGGCGAAACTGCAGAAATGCCTGGGGTGTATGACGATGACAAATTTGATTTGGCAGGCTTTTGCGTGGGGGCTGTTGAACGCTCAGAACAGATGCCCGCCAACATCAAACCTGGTGATGTTATTCTTGGTGTTTCTTCAAGCGGCTTCCATTCAAACGGTTATTCACTGATCCGCCACGCAATCGCTGAAAAAAACATCGATATTGATGAAAAAATTAACAGCACCGAAAGTTTGGCGGAGGCACTTATGCGGCCAACGACCATTTATGTGCAGCCAACCATGGATTGTTTGGACCGAAAACTCGCAAAGGGTTTCGCCCATATCACCGGTGGGGGCATCATAGAAAACCTTCCCAGGATTTTGCCATCACATCTTGCAGCATCCATCGACAGAAATCTTATTAAGCAACCAGATGTTGTGGCGCATTTTCTGGATGCCTGCCCTTTGAATTTGGAAGAGGCCTACCGAACATTTAACATGGGCATTGGATTTTGCGTGATTTGCCACCCGGATCAAATGGGTGCCATCGCGGCGGCCTATGCAGCCCATGGGCATGAATGCTACCCCATCGGTGACGTAACATCGCGCAAAGATGACCAAGCTTTGCAGATGGATCTTGGCTAAGGCCGTCCATAGATGCGGGTTGCTATTTTTATTTCTGGTCGGGGCTCCAACATGCAACGCATTGTGGCGGATTCACGACAGGCAAACTGCCCCTATGAAGTGGCACTTATAGGCAGCAACCGACAACATGCCGATGGCCTCAGATGGGCCAAAGAACAACAAATCAACAGCTTTGATTTTTCGTTTGGCGAGAGAAACAAAGATGAAGTTGAGCGCGACATCACCCAAGAATTGGAACGCCATGACATCAATATGATTGCCTTGGCAGGATATATGCGGGTGTTGGGGACAAAATTTGTTCAGCATTGGCATGGCCGCCTTATTAACATCCACCCTTCCCTTTTGCCGGCTTACCGCGGTTTGAATGTTCATGAACGGACCATAAATGACGGCGTTCATTTTGCTGGCTGCACTGTTCATTATGTGGTGGATGAATTGGATGCCGGCCCCATTATTGCCCAAGGCATCACCAAGATTTCCGCTCATGAGACAAGTGCAAGCCTCGCAGCAAAATTGCTGCCAATGGAGCATGAACTTTACCCCAAAGCATTGCGCGCACTTTCAACGGGTCAGGTGAAGCTCGATGGCATGCAGGCAAAAATAAAACCGGAGGTTTGGGATAACCTCCGGCTTGTCCACATGTGAAACAACCATGGGTTGTTAGCCAACAATCTCATCTTGTGTGAAGAAAAATGCAATTTCGTTGGCAGCAGTTTCTGGGGCATCGGATCCATGAACGGAATTTGCTTCAATAGATTCTGCAAAGTCAGCACGAATGGTTCCAGGTGCCGCCTCTGAGGGGTTTGTGGCACCCATCACATCACGGTTTTTGGCAATGGCATTATCGCCTTCCAAAACCTGGACAACAACAGGCCCGGAGATCATGAAAGAAACAAGCTCACCGTAAAATGGGCGTTCCTTATGCACCGCATAAAAATCCTGTGCCTGGGCCTCGGTCATGTGCATGCGCTTTTGGGCAACAACACGCAAACCAGCACTTTCGAAACGATCAATAATTTTCCCGGTAATATTCCGGCGTACGGCGTCTGG
>DKOD01000161.1:18064-23316 GCA_002469865.1 Alphaproteobacteria bacterium UBA7371
TGTTTCAGTGGGCCGATTAGACGATCACCGCATCAATGCCAACCCCAATTCATCCCGCCTTGATCCAAGATCCTTGGGAATCTTGTTGATGATATTGCTTGGGCAAGCGTGATTGCTCGCAGGCACGCCATAATTCACGGGCATATTGCCGGTTTGACTGGTCATCTTGGGTAAAAACCAAGATAGCCTCACCTTGGAGACGCTCCAAAAGATTTTCGATGGGGCCAAGCAGCAACAAAGCATCCCGGCAATGATCCAGGAGATGCTGTTCATTGGCGCTAAGAATAATGGGGTCTGCCTCATCACCGGGTGCAAGATTATGGGGCAAAAAGCCCTCCTTGGGCGCCTTCCACAAATAATCGTCAAGTGCCTGCAATCGCCCTTCATCAGGCTCAAACAAATGGGTGCGCTGTCCATCTTGATAACGCCTGGTCAGCAACTCCAGAATTGTCGGCGCAATCTTCCCTGCCCCATGATAAACCGTGACGCCTCGGCAAATATTCATTTTTTGCCAGCGGCAAGGTCAACCAACAGACGCACCCCATAACCTGTGGCGCCTTTGGGACCCTGATCATGAGGTTCTTTGACATAAGCAGTGCCGGCAATATCCAAATGTGCCCAGGGTGTATCACCAACAAAACGTTGCAAAAACTGTGCTGCGGTGATGGATCCTGCCCAACGACCACCAATATTGGCCATGTCCGCCACACGTGAACGCAGCATGGAATCAAATTTTTCTGTAAGTGGAAAACGCCAGACACGGTCACCGGATTGCTCCGAGGCAGTATTCAAACGTGCCACCAGATCATCATTATTAGAAAACAGACCTGCATATTCATGACCCAATGAAACCAAGATGGCACCGGTCAGGGTGGCAAGATCAATAATGGCGGATGGTTGGAAGCGATCTTTGGTGAAGGTGATGGCGTCGCAAAGAACCAAACGGCCCTCGGCATCGGTGTTCAGCACCTCAATGGTTTGTCCAGACATGCTGGTGACAACATCACCGGGGCGCTGGGCACGCCCATCAGGCATGTTCTCCACCAAGCCAATAACGCCAATAACATTACACGCAAGATCCGATGTTGCGATCGCATGCATGGCTCCGGTGACCGCTGCCGCCCCACCCATATCCATGGTCATTTCCTCCATGCCAGAGGCTGGCTTAATGGAAATGCCACCCGTGTCGAAACAAACACCTTTGCCAACAAAAGCCAAAGGTGCTTCCTCACCGCCCTTCAGCCACTTCATGACCACAAGCTGGCTTTCTAACTCGCTACCCTGCCCAACCCCAAGCAAAGCACCCATGCCCAGATCGGCCATTTGTTTTTCGCCAAGAACCTCAATATCAATTCCTAGGTCAGCCAATTTGCTGGCGCGTTTGGCAAATTCCGGTGGGGTCAGAATATTGGCTGGTTCGTTCACCAAATCACGGGCCAGTTTGATGCCTGCATAGAGCGCTTCGGCCTTTTGTAAGTCAGCTGTTGTTAAGCCCAGAACACTGAGCGATTTGGGCGGCGTGAAGCGGTCAGCCTCTTTGCGATAGATATCAAAACGATACCCACCAAGCATCAATCCTAGGGCAAGTGCGCCATGTGCGTTGGGTTTGTCTGACAAATCATTGGCCAGCACCACAACAACGTTGCCTGCTTTTTTCAACATATCCCCAGCAGTTGATTTGACCGCGGCTTTTTCAATGGATTTGTGGTCTGCATCGTTACCCACACCAACAAACACCACTTCACCTGGAAAGCCATCATCCAACAAAGGAATGGATTTCATGGTGCCGGATTTTCCATCGAATTTGGCCCGCGCAGCCAGCCTCTCAACATGCTCATGCCGACCGCCAAGGATATTGGCCAAATCTGGTCGTTCTAGGCCTGTGAACACCACCAACATGTGGTCGTGATTCCAATCGGGAAGCATCGGCAAACTGGTCACATTCATTGATTTTTCATCCTGGTTGTTAATGCCTTACGGTCAATGTTTGTTGAAGGCTGGTTGAGTTTTTTAGGCCTGGTCACTAAGCATCATGTAATCTGTCAAAACCATACGGACAACGCCTTTGCTCCAGCGATATCTTGTTCAGCAATCATTAGCGACATTTTTCATGATCTCAGCTGGTCTTGGCTTGGTGATCTGGCTCAGCCAATTGCTTCGGCTGATCGACGTTATCATCGGCAAGCCCGACGCCGTCATGGTGTTGTTGGAATTATGCCTTTTTCTTATTCCCCAAACCCTTGCTTATGCTTTGCCTGTGGCATTTTTGGTCACATGCGTTTTGACAATGCTGCGGTTGGGGGGTGACAGTGAATTGGCCGTGATGAGTGCCGTTGGCCTTTCCATAAGACAGATAACCATCCCCTTTTTGATCTTCAGCATGTTGCTGATGATCATCACCATACTGCTCAACACCATCCTTGTTCCAAATGCCACAGAGAAGCTTCGGGATCGTGTTTTTGATCTTCGCGATCAAGTATCCACAAACCTCATCGAACCAGGAAATTTCGACAACCGCATTCCAGGTGTCACCCTCTTTATCGGGCGTGAACGGGCAGATGGCTCACTGGAAAATTTGTTCATCCATGACCGCCGTGACAACACAAACATTGTCACCCTCACCAGTGCTGATGCGAACATGACTGCCGATGGAGACAACCTCATCCTCATTCTTGCCGACGGTGTGTTGCGCAAGCAGCGTGAAGGTTCAAGCGAAGACGAAGTTCTTGCCTTTGACAATTATCAATATGTGATTGCGCTTAATGGCGGTGGGGTTGGAAACAGAAACATAAAGCGATCAGAATTCACCTTTGTTGAATTGCTGGAAGAATCAGAGAAATTAGCTGCCTCAAAACCTGCTGAGTCTGTAAGGTATTTGGCGCGCGCCCATGAACAGATAAGCCAAACACTATTTTTGCCATTTTTTGCCTTTTGCGTGGTTGGTATCATGGCCAGCACCATCCATCACCGAAGCAACACATTTAAACCACTCACCGTCACCATCTTATTGGCGGTTGGGGTCCGGTTGCTTGGTATTTTCATTCAAAATGAGGCCAATGATAATAAATTATTCATCATCGGTACCTATGCTTGGCCCATCTTGATGATGTTGGCCTTGGCCCCCTTCATCATGTTCGATAGCCCCAACCAACGGTTAAAAAGGGCACTGACATAATGGGTCGTTTATTCCGATACATCCTCGGCAAAATGCTGTTGCGATTTGTTTTGGCCATGCTCGTTTTGTTCGTCATGGTCTTTTTGGGCGAGACCATCGACATGAACCGCAAGGTTCAAAATATTGATATCAGCATGAATAATGTGTTGCTGTTGGCCTTGCTTAAGACACCCAAAACACTGGTGTTGATGATCCCTTTTGCGGTTCTCATTAGCGGAGGCTGGGCCATTTCAACCCTGGCAAGAAAATCGGAACTTGTGGCTATTTTTGCCGGCGGAGGTTCCGCCTGGACAATCATCAAGCCCATTGTTGCTGGAGGCTTTGGGCTTGGCATGGCGATCACCTTGATCATCACCCCCAGTGGCGCATTAATAAACGACATGTTTGAGCGCATGAGCGAAAAATATTTCGGCAAGGATGATTTTACATCCAAAATAGGTGCCGAAGACTTATGGTTCCGGACCATGAACGAACAGGGACAAAGCCTTTTTGTGCGCGCCAACAAAATAGCTCCAGAAGAAAAAACAATGCGCGGTGTGGACCTTTTCGTCATGGATCATGGCAATTTGCTCAACCATCGGGAAGCAGACGAACTAAGTTTTGATGGCCAGAATTGGCTAGCCAAAGGCAAAAGCTTTGACCCCGCCCAAAAGATCAGCATCGGCCTTGGCTTTGACGACATTGCCCAACGCATTGAGGGACCGTCATGGATGCCTATTTGGAACCTACCTGAGCATATCAATTCACTTAAAAATGCTGGCTTTGCCGCTAAGGAACAAATTTTGCGGCTAAACCGCGACTTGGCCGGGGTGTTGCTTGCCATTGGTTTGGCCGTGATTGGCGCCAGCCTACCCATCGGCTACCGGCGTGGTGGCAATATTGGCAGATTAATCGCCATGACTGTTGGCGTTGGGTTTGTCACATTCATCGCCAATGACATAAGCTTTGCCTTAGGAAAGTCTGGTCAGGTTCCCGTTATCATTGCGGCATGGGCCCCTGCCGTCCTATCCATGATTGTGGGAATTATTTTGTTGAGGAAAACCGGGGAATGTTAAAGGGGTGGAAACATGCAATACCCTTTATCCTGGCGCCATTGGCGTTGGGCGGGCATGCCGTTTCCCAAGAAAAAAATGACGTCCCCGCCACGCTCATTGCCAACGAACTCATCAATTTAGAAAATGGCGACATTGAAGCCATTGGTGATGTGCGTGTGTTGCGGGACAACAAAATTTATGAGGCTCAGAAGGCCTATTACAACAAACAGAACAAAACGCTCCTGGCCCAGTATGACATCGTCATGTTTGATGAGGATGGAAATGTCATGGAGGCCACCGAGGTCTTCAGCGTGGAACAAGGTGAAGCCGGATATGCCAACGACCCTGTGCTGTATTTCAAAGATTCCCTTGCCCGCATGGCTGGGGCAAAAGCCCGACGTGTCGACACCAATAATGTCTATATGGACCAAGCCAAATTCACCCCTTGCCTGCCTTGTGATGAACTTTTTGGTGGTGCATTAACTTGGGAGATTGATGCTTCTGAGGTTCACTGGGACCGGGAAGAAAAGATGGTTTATTATGAGGATGTGTTCATCAACCTCTTCGGCATCCCTGTTTTCTACACCCCTTATTATTCGCACCCAGACCCCACGGTAAAAAGAAAAACCGGTTTTTTAACCCCCACCTACGGCTTAAGTTCTGAAAAAGGCTTTAGCGTCATTGCGCCTTATTACGTGGTTCTTTCAGACAATCGTGACCTCACCATCACGCCGACGGTCTATGCCCGGGAAAATCCTTTGCTCCAATTGGATTACCGATCACTGGAGACCTGGGGTGATCTCAACGTGACCACGCTCATGACGGCCACAAGAGACAATAATGAAACAACAGCTGACACAGGCGATGGCGGCACGGAAGATTACAAACCAGGTGATTTTCGAGGCTATTTGGCAGTTGATGGCAAGGTAGCCGATGTGGCTGGCGGTGGGTTGAATGCCAATGTCCGGTTGGTAAGTGACGATACTTTTCTTCAATTTTATGATGATAGCCACAACTTCCCAACAACCGACAAATTGGACAGC
>DKOD01000161.1:23699-31822 GCA_002469865.1 Alphaproteobacteria bacterium UBA7371
ATATACACCCAAGACCTAAGGTCTGATCGGCCACGCGAACTTACCGGTCATGTTGCCCCACTGGTCACAGCATCCAAAAATTTTGCGCTTGATGCTGCGGACATTAGGGCATTGGTCTGGGGTTCGGCACTTCATGTCCAAAGATCAAACGGCACCGACACCACAAGATTTTCCACCGACATAGAAGCAAGCAAATCCATGACATTGCCTTTGGGGCAATTGGTGTCCGTCACCGGTACATTATCCGGCGATGCCTATTTTGTTCACGAAGGCTACAAAAAAGACCTGAACGAAACCAATTACAAAAATTGCCGGAACAGCAATGATCGTGGTTCAAGCTGTTACACCCAATCGGATGAAATTGATCGGTTTTTCCCAACCCTGACAGGAACCTGGAAATGGCCCTTCATTGGCACCATGGGCAATGTCAGCAACATTATCACCCCAGTGGTTGAGGCGCGTTTAAGACCCAGAAATTTTCAAGATGCCGACCAACCAAATGAAGATTCTGAAACCAGCAAATCCGTCTATGACACGTCCATCACTGAGCAAAATCGTCTTCGCCGTGACAGCCCAGCAAAGGGCTACACCTGGCAATATGGCATAGATTACAGCCTGGATGTTCCCGATGCAGGCACCCTAAGCGGCACCTTCAGGCAAACCCGGCAACCAGATAAAGGCAACTTTGTCGGCTCTGCGCGCATGGACCTTGATCTGGGGCTGTTTGCTGAGCACAAATTTGTGATTGATCATCAAGAGATGGAATATTCATCTTTCCTTATACGCACGGGAATCAACAATTCTGGGGTTCGGCTTGGTGCAAGCCTTGACGTCAAAAATTACCAAGAAAGCAATGAAACCAGTGAAATGGTGTTATCTGGTGGCATCGACCTAACGAACAATATTTCTTTTGATGCCAATTTGCGGCGCGATATGACCAATTACGAGAACCGGGAAGCCAATTATTTCATGAAAATCCAAAATGAGTGTCTGCAACTTAATTTGTCAGCTAAGCGAGAATATACAGAGGACCGCGATGTAAAAGAAGAAACAACATTCTTCGTGCAACTCATTTTGAAAGGCCTTGGTGATGATGTTCAGTTGTAAAAATATTTGCGCATTATTGGGCATTCTTTTGGGGCTTTCTGGTCACGCTTACGCCAATGACCTTGGCATTGTTGCTGTGGTTAATGATGAGGCCATTTCCAATGTCGATCTTAACCAGCGTTCAAAACTTCTGCAGCTTGGTGCAGGACCCAACCCATCTCAGGAAATTCTCAATACCATTAGACGCTCTGCCCTCGATGCGCTGATCAACGAAGCGCTGATAAGGCAAGAATTGCAAAGACTTAACCTGAAGGTCGATGAGAAGAATATTGAAAACAGCCTGAGGGGGCTGGAGGAACGCAACAATATTCCATCTGGAAAGATTGCCGACGCACTGGCGTCTCAAGGCGTCAATATCGCTTCGCTAAAGGCCCAAATCGCTGGTGAATTGGGCATGGTCGCCATTGCCAGAAGATTATTCGCCAGAGACATCAGCGTGTCGCAAACCGATATTGCTGGGGAATTATCTGCCAGAATTCGGGCCCGCGAAAGTGATTTGGTGGCGCTTCGTGAATTGGTTCTTGATGCTGATGACAGCAGAAAACGCCAACAAGCCATTGGTCTTGCACGAAATATCATCGGCGCCCTTAAGGCTCAAAATGCGCCATTTGCTGCCGCAGCCAGCAGGTTTTCCACCTCATTATCCGCAAGAAATGGTGGCAATTTGGGTCTTGTTGATCTTTCCACCTACCCTACAGAACTTGCCGGGCCTATTGCAGAGGCCACGCCCGGTCAAATTGTGGGGCCGCTTTATTTTGATAACAAAGTTTACCTTTATCAGGTATCCCAACGTGGTCGCGATCCCTTGCTGGAAGCCTTGGGCAAAGTGGGCATAACCTATGCCCGCCTTACTTCCAAAACAGCCTCAGACATCACTGATTATGTGGCCAACAACACCCCAGATGCCATTTGTAGCGGCAAGGTAACTGGGGATCAGAACCTAAGACTAGACATCGAAGAAACGTCTCTTTCAGCCCTTCCCCCCAGACAACAATCTATTATTGCAGCCACACCCGAAGGCAGTGTGACGAGATTGCTAAGTGAGAACAATCTTCATGCGGTGTATGTATTGTGCGCGCGGCGCGATAGCGAAGAAGCCGATGAAGCGATCACGCGTTTTGGGCAATCCATTGCGGATAATCGCATCCGGACCAAAGCAGAGCGTCATCGCCTTGATCTGAAACGCACAGCTAGGATTGACTTGCGTGGCTGATGGCCGGCTTTATGTGACATCAGGTGACATATCGGGCATTGGACCGGAAGTTGTTGCCAAAGCCATCCTTCAAATGCACCAGGATGAATTGGCCCGGATCACCATTATTGATGCGGGCCACTGCATCAAGCAATTGCTTGGTACTTGCGTTCAAATTGATTGGTACGGCCTCGGTCAGGAAGTCCCTTACCCGGCTCAGGACCCGAAGTTGGCAGCCCAACTTGCTTGGGATAGCCTTCTTCACGTTGCCCAGGCAGTGCAAAAAGAAAAATCAGGCGCCGTGGCGACTGGTCCCGTGCATAAGCACAGACTTAAACAAATTGGCTTTTCTTATCCTGGTCAAACCGAATTTTTTGCAGATATTTGGGGTGGGGTCCCCATCATGATGCTGTCCGATGGACAATTGCATGTGGTGCCCGCCACCATTCACATGCCGCTCAAAGACGTGCCCAAAGCACTGAGCATCAAACAGCTCAAACAGATATTTCTTGGTACCGCCCAGGCAGCAAAGATGCATCTGGGTATTGCACGACCCCGCATCGCCATTTGTGGTCTCAACCCCCATGCCGGTGAACAGGGTCATTTTGGTGATGAAGAGCAAACCATGATCATCCCAGCCATCCAACAAGCGCAGGAATCGGATCAAGACAGTGGCTTTGATGGTCCTTTGGCCGCCGACAGCTTATTTCTACCCCATAGACGCGACGGATATGATGTTATCATTGGGATGTATCATGATCAGGTGCTGGCCCCCTTCAAGGCCGTTGCTTTTGAGCATGGTGTGAATGCAACCCTTGGGCTCACCTACCTCAGGACTGCACCTGATCATGGAACAGCTGATGACATTGCAGGCAAAGGTCTGGCTCAGCACGGCCCCATGCTTGCGGCCATGCGCATGGCCCTAAGGGCTCTGACATGAACGCGCTGGAAGAACTGCCACCCCTCAAGCATGTGATCGATAAAGCTGGCTTGCGCGCCAGCAAACGCTTTGGGCAAAACTTCTTGATGGACCTCAATTTAACGCGAAAAATAGCCCGAGCAGGTGGTCCTTTTGATGATTGCGATGTGTTGGAGGTTGGTCCAGGACCGGGCGGTTTAACACGGGCTTTGCTGTTGGAGGGTGCAACAAAGGTGCATGCCATCGAAATCGACGAACGATGCCTCAGCATTCTCGCCGACATTCAACATGCAGATGATCGGCTTATCATTCATTCTGGTGACGCACTTCACATCAATATCAACAGCCAAAGACCCGTGCGTGTGGTGGCAAATTTGCCCTATAATGTGGGCACCTTATTGCTCACCAACTGGCTCGAACATAAAGCGCCCGGCAACCCCACCCTTTCCTACACTTTAATGTTTCAAAAAGAAGTGGCAGAGCGGATAACAGCTCGGGTTGGAGATAGCGCATATGGTCGGCTGGCCGTGCTTACCCAACTCACCTGCAGCTGCAGGCAATTATTTGATGTGCCACCGGAAGCCTTCGTGCCTGCCCCGAAGGTAACATCAACCTTGGTGCGCCTTGAACCATTGGCCGAACCGGGTAGCGACGACCTTTCCATGGTGAGCCACATCACAAGGCTGGCCTTCGGGCAAAGACGCAAAATGTTGCGACGATCACTTTCAAGTTTGCACCCGAATTTATCAGAATTCTTGAACAAAATAGGTGTCAGGGAAGAAGATAGGGCTGAGCAGGTTCAGCCAGAACAATTTGCGCAACTGGCAAAATTGGTTAGGCAGAATCCTCGCTGAGACGACGCACAAAATCATTGAGCCCCATGTAACGCTTTCTCCGGCTCCGTTCGGCATGAAGAATTGCCTGAACATCTCGAAACGCGCGGTCAAAGTCCTCATTAACCACCACGAACTCATATTCGGCCCAATGACTCATCTCTTCACGTGCCCGCGACATTCGGTAGGTAATGGTGTCTGCACTATCTTGGGCGCGCTTTTTCAAACGCTCCTCAAGATCCTTGATGCTCGGCGGCAGAATGAATACGCTTACCACGTCATCCCGCATCCGATCATGCAGCTGCTGAGCGCCCTGCCAATCTATGTCAAACAACACATCTCGACCTTGTTGCAAATGCTCTTCAACCGGCGCCAGTGGTGTGCCGTAAAGATTTCCAAAAACCTCCGCATGCTCAAGCAATGCACCATCTTTGATCATGTTTTGGAAGGCTTCCTGATCAACAAAAATATAATCTTTTCCCTCTTCTTCCGATGGCCGAGGGGTTCTGGTGGTGGCAGAGACCGACATGAAGAGATTATCCTCTTGCTCCAATAGCTTGCGGGCCAGGGTCGTTTTGCCAGCGCCAGATGGTGAAGAAAGAACAAAAAGCATGCCCCTACGCATGGGTATGTCTGTTGGAATATTGGCCATCACCGCCCCCGCATCTTGTTACGATAACGCCGAACATTTTCGTTATGTTCGCGTAAGCTGTCGGCAAACCAATGCCCCCCTTCACCATCAGCAACAAAATACAAAGCTTCTGTTTCTTGATATTGGGAGACAGCCGAAAGGGCGGCTTGGCCGGGGTTGCATAATGGTGTGGGGGTAAGGCCAAGCCTGGTGTAGGTGTTATAGGGATTATCACGCTCCAAATCCCGGCGGAGTATCTCCCGGCCCAGCTTGCTTCGTCCCTCGGTTAGGTGATAGATAATTGTCGGATCTGATTGTAATTTCATATTTTTTTTAATTCTGTTTACAAAAACTCCAGCAACCTTTGCTTGCTCAGTGGCACGTCCCGATTCTTTCTCAACAATGCTTGCAAGGATCAGCAATTCAACCTCAGATGCAAGGGGAAGATCTGGCTTTCTCTGGTTCCAGGCAACAGAAAGTTCTTGAGCTCTTTTGTCATGAAGGCGATTGATCAATTCCCGACGATCACGGCTGGCCGGGATATCATAGGTGTTTGGGCTAAGCATACCTTCAGGGGGCAATTTGCCAACTTCCCCCTTGAGGCGGCTATCAGCGGATAACATTTCCGCAACTTCGATATTGGTGATGCATTCGGGAATGGTGATCCATTCTCTTACGTTGGAGCCTCGCGTGAGAAGGGTTAAAATTTCCCGCCGGGTGCTGTTGGCAGGTATTTTAAACTCTCCAGATTTGTAACGTCCATTGGTGGACAACAACATGCTGAGGACCTCAAACTCAAACGGCAAGAAATCAATGCCCGTTCTGGTCAGCAATCTCCCAATTTCACGTTCTGCGGTGCCTTTTTTGATCTCGATGGTCACAGGCTCCATTTGGGCAATTCCATCTACCCGCTGGTCAAGCAGCAAATACAGACCCAATGCCCCCACCACCAACAAGGTAAAAAGTGAGGCAATAATTGTTAGGATGGTGCGCATCAGATCTTACGGAAGCAAAGACTCGCATTGGTTCCGCCAAAACCGAAAGAGTTGGACAAAACAACATCAATCTTACGTTCCTGGGGCTGATGGGGGACAAGATTGATGGGTGTATCCACCGAAGGATCATCCAAATTAATCGTGGCAGGAGCTATTTGGTCCCGAATGGCCAGAATAGAAAAGACCGCCTCAACGGCGCCGGCAGCACCAAGCAAATGACCAACCGATGATTTGGTGGAAGACATGGTCAAATTTTTGGCATCTTCACCAAACAATCTCGCCACAGCGCCTAATTCAATTTCGTCCCCAAGCGGTGTGGAGGTTCCGTGGGCGTTCACATAATGAACATCGGACAATGAGACGTTGGCACGTGACAATGCAGCCTTCATGGATCGGAAACCACCATCCCCATCTGGAGCTGGTGCCGTGATATGATGGGCATCACCTGAGAGCCCATAGCCAACAAGCTCGCCATAGATTTTTGCGCCACGCTTTTTGGCATGCTCATATTCTTCCAAGACAACAACACCACCGCCCTCACCCATCACAAAGCCGTCACGCTGCCTGTCATAAGGCCTGGAGGCACGGTGTGGTTCGTCATTAAACGATGTGCTTAATGCTTTGCATGCATTGAAGCCAACAATACCAAGGCGCGAAATGGCAGCTTCAGCACCACCGGCAATCATGACATCTGCATCACCAAGAGCAATCAATCTGCCGGCATCACCAATTGCATGGGCCCCGGTTGAGCATGCGGTAACCACAGAATGGTTTGGGCCCTTAAATCCGTAGCGAATGGAGACTTGGCCAGATGCCAAATTAATCAATGCCGAGGGGATAAAAAAGGGTGATACCTTGCGGGGACCATGTTCATGCATCAGCACGGCGGTATCAGCGATCGTTTGCAAACCACCAATTCCCGAACCAATCATCACGCCCACACGTTCGCGTTCGTCATCTGTTTGGGGGTCAAGACCCGCGTCAGTCACAGCCTGGTCGGCGGCAGCAATTGCGTAGTTGATGAAATTATCGTTGCGGCGAAGATCCCTTGGCTCAAGATATTTTGAGGCAAGAAAGCCATCATCCTGCTCGTCAGATGATGGCACGTTGCAAGCAATACGGACTGGAAGATCGGAAGCATCGAACGAACGAATAGTCCCAGCGCCGGACTCACCACGCAAAAGGCGGGTCCAGCTCTGTTCAACGCCGTCGGCCAAGGGCGTCACAAGCCCAAGGCCGGTTACGACGACACGGCGCATAATTATTTAGAATTCTCTTGAACAAACTTAATAGCGTCGCCAACGGTCTCAATGGATTCCGCCGCATCATCAGGGATCTCAACAGAGAATTCCTCTTCAAACGCCATGACAAGCTCAACAGTGTCGAGGCTATCAGCACCAAGATCATCGATGAAATTTGCACCCTCAGTCACTTTCTCAGCTTCAACGCCAAGATGCTCAACAACAATCTTCTTTACGCGATCTGCTACGTCACTCATTGTTTGTTAACTCCTAAAGACAACAAAAAAGGGATTATCCCAAAAAAAGTTATGGCGCCTTAACCATTTCCTGAAGCAATGCGCAACAGCTGCTTGAGGATTGGGCCAAAGAATCATGTTAAATCATAGCCAGCCCACCATTCACGTGCAATGTTTGACCGGTAATGTAGCCCGATTCCGGTCGCGCCAAGAATGCCACTGCAGATGCGATCTCCTCAGGCCTTCCCATACGCCCTGCGGGAATGTTTGCCAGGAGACGTTCATGAACATCGCTACCAAGCTCTTCCGTCATCGCGGTTTGAATAAACCCGGGCGCCACAACATTAACCGTAACACCCCTACTTGCAACTTCTTGGGCCAAAGACTTGCTCATCCCAATCAACCCAGCTTTTGCAGCCGCATAATTCATTTGACCAGGATTGCCCGTCGTCCCCACCACAGAGCCAATTTGGATGATGCGGCCAAATCGGGCCTTCATCATTTGGCGCAAGGAGGAACGTGAAAGAGCAAAAACAGAGCGAAGATTTACTTCCAAAACTTGGTCAAAATCATCATCCTTCATGCGCATCGCAAGCTGATCTCGGGTAATGCCGGCATTATTGACCAAGATCGTCGGGGCACCAAAAAAACCTGATGCCCGCTCAAACAGACTCGCCACATCCTCACGGTCAGAAAGATTACACGAACATGCCGCCACTTGCGCACCCAACTCAGCGGACATTTGGTCAAGAACAGCCTGTCTTGTGCCCGAAATAACCACCTTGGCACCATCTTCCAAAAGCCGTCTTGCAACCGCACCACCAATGCCGCCCGTCGCCCCGGTAACCAGGGCCACCTGCCCTTCCAACATGCTCATCAAAAAACCCCTTCCAATTGATCCAAATCTTTTTTGCCCTGAATGCCCACGCAAACAGTATCCTTCATGGGACGTCGCACCATGGAGGTGAT
>DKOD01000021.1:0-4046 GCA_002469865.1 Alphaproteobacteria bacterium UBA7371
ATTTTGTTCCCAAAGCACCGCAATTGGTGCCTACACCTGTTCCACAGCAAGTTCCAAAGCAAATTGTGTCAGCTATTCCACCGAAAATACCTGCTGGATCTAGCAATATAATGAAAAAAGGGGCCAGCATAAAAAATAGAAAAATGAGTGGATCAAAATCACAGGTAAAAACAATTTTGCTCCACCAGCAAAAAGGGGCCCCCATTACTAACGGAAAGGGGTTTATACCACCTAAGCCTGGCCACAACCTCGTGCATGGCTATAGAGCGTTTTATGTCGATACAAGTGGGGTGGAAAGTGTTTGCGTTCTGTCAGGCTTAGGAAACAGACAAACAAGCAACCAAACGGGAGCAATGTGGCGTTCAGGTCATACTGAAGTTCTGCATTTTAGGTCGACCTCAACGGCTCATTTGCCGAGCAATAGAGCACATGCCGGAAATCACTGCATAGTTTCAGCCAAGAAGCGCATGCTAAAATAATTTTCGAAGAAATTGCGCCAGCGCAATCTGCTATCATCAATCGCAGTTCATGATGGCTTTTATGCCCATTTGGGCGTGTTTCTGATGGAGATGTACATGACAACAAATATGGGGCGTATTGATCGCTATTTGCGAATGACCGTTGCCGTGGCATTGGCAATAGATTTGTTTTTGTTGCCGATCGATGGCGGTGTTACCGTTCATATTGCAATGATCGTTGTGGGTGCTGTGATGGCCCTTACCTCAGTAGTTGGCTACTGCCCATTATACCGTTTGATGGATGTTCAAACAGCTTAGAGATAATCGACCAAAACAGATGGAAAGGGGGCCAAAACCCCCTTTTCGCTTTAACGTTCCACACACATGGCAACACCCATGCCGCCACCAATGCACAAGGTGGCAAGTCCCTTTTTGGCATCACAGCGCTTCATTTCATGGAGTAGCGTATTGAATATGCGGCAACCCGAGGCGCCAATTGGGTGGCCGATGGCAATAGAGCCACCATTCACATTGACGATTTCTGGGTTCAGCTCGAGGTCCTTGTTGACCGCTGCGGCTTGGGCGGCAAATGCTTCATTGGCTTCCACCAAGTCCAGATCGGCAACATTCCAACCAGCGCGCTGCAAGGCCTTTCTGGAAGCTGGTATTGGGCCAGAGCCCATAATAGCTGGATCAACACCGCAGGTCGCGAATGAAGCAATGCGGGCAAGCGGTTCGATGCCGCGCTTGGTGGCCTCTTCCTCAGTCATCAGCACCACAACAGCGGCACCATCATTAATGCCTGAGGCGTTGCCCGCGGTCACTGTTCCCTCACGATCAAACACAGGGCGAAGCTTGGTAAGTGCATCGATTGTGGCGCCGTGGCGAATATATTCGTCATGTTCGATAATAATTTCGTCTTTGCGGGTTTTGATTGTTACTGGGGCGATCTCGTTTTTGAAGCGACCTTCTTTTTGTGCAGCCTCGGCACGGTTTTGCGAGCGTAATGCCAAAGCGTCTTGCTCATCCCTGGTAATCCCCCATTTGGCGGCAACATTTTCCGCTGTCTGGCCCATATGGTAACCATGAAAAGCGTCCCAGAGGCCGTCTTTAATCATGGTGTCGATGAATTTTACGTCACCCATCTTATGGCCAGCTCTCAAAGCCTGAGCGTGGGGCGCCAAACTCATGCTTTCCTGACCGCCAGCAACCATAATGGAGGCTTCTCCGGTCATAATATGCTGGGCTGCGATATTGACGGCGCGAAGCCCTGAGCCACAAACTTGGTTGATGCCCCAAGCAGGAACTTCGATGGAAAGGCCTGCATCGATGGAGGCCTGTCTGGCTGGGTTTTGACCTTGGGCCGCGCATAGCACTTGACCCAGGATGACTTGGTCAACATCGGCAGCAGGAATATGGGCTGCACCCAAGGCTGCTTTGATGGCAACTGAGCCCAAAATATGGGCCGGGGTATGGGCGAATGATCCGTTGAAGCTTCCCACTGGGGTGCGCTTGGCGGCGACAATTACAATATTGGTCATGATAAATCCCTCAAGGTTTGTGCATGGCAGGCTGTTGGGTAATCCGTATAAACGGTCTTTATAACATGAGTGTTACGAATTAGGCGGTCTTGTGTGGTACATGGTGATGATGGCTAAGGCCAACGGACTTCCGGTGGCATCGACATGAGAATAGCATCAACATTACCATTTGTTTTTAAACCAAATAATGTTCCACGATCGTGGATAAGGTTGAACTCGACATAGCGACCTCGTTTGATCAATTGATGTTCGCGTTGTTCTTGCGTCCATTGTTTGTCCATGTGGCGTGCAACAATTTGACGATAGGTATTCAAAAAGCACTTACCAACATCCTGTGTGAAGGAAAAATGGTTTTTAAATGAGGAATCGTCGGGCGTTTGCAGGTAATCATAGAAGATGCCGCCTATGCCTCTTGGCTCATTACGATGGGGCAAAAAGAAATATTCATCACACCATTTTTTGAATTTTGGGTAATATTCTGGGTCATGTTTGTCGCATGTCTTTTGAAATTCTTGGTGGAAAAATTTCTTGTCATCTTCATCCACATACATGGGTGTTAGGTCAGCACCGCCGCCAAACCAAGATTGAGATGTTACGATATGTCTTGTGTTCATATGAACGGCGGGCACCAGGGGCGAGCGCATGTGGGCAACCAAGGAAATTCCTGACGCCCAAAATTCAGGATTTTCCTCAGCGCCTGGGATTTGTTTTGCAAATTCTGGGGTGAAGTGACCATAAACCGTAGAAATATTAACCCCGACTTTTTCAAAGACACGGCCGCGCATAACAGACATTTCTCCGCCACCACTATCCACACCGTTTTCCTGTGGCCTGTCCCAGGGTGTGACCTCAAAACGTCCTGGCTCTTGGTCTGCAAATTCGCTGCCCGTCAGGGCATCCTCCAAATCTTCAAAAGACTTGCAGATATTATCGCGCAATGTGCGAAACCAAGTTGATGCCTTTGTTTTGCGTTCGTCCATGTCCAATATTCTTCTCCTTAATCAGAACAAACTTGCTTGGGTTTGGTAATCTGTTTGCCTCATTGCCTCACCAATAACCATGCCTGCAGAAATCGCCACATTTAAAGATCTCGTTTCCTGACGCATGGGGATGCGCACCAAGCCATCGCATTTTCTTGCAAATTCTTCAGGTACCCCAGCGCTCTCTCGCCCGGCAATAATCATGTCGTTGGGCCTGAAGGCAAAATTTGTGTAAGCCGTGTGGGCCTTGGTGGTCATAAGAATCAGCCTGCCTGCTAAGTTGTTTTTCAAAAAAACTGTCTCATCTTCATGAATAACGATGTCGGCGTGATCCATGTAATCCATGGCGGAACGCACGAGTTTCTCTTTTGACAGGGGAAAAGCGCATGGCTTGATAATGTGCAGTTTCATGCCAAAACATGCGGTCATCCTAATAAGAGTGCCCAAATTCTGCGGAATATCTGGTCTGTACAGGCAAAGGCTAATCATTTTTTGTTTTCGCTTTATGCTGGGTGCTTCGTCTGGTCGCGTTGCTGGCTTTCTTTCCACACCTAAATTCGGCGTTGGACAAGCTGGTCTGGACCACTAAGTGACTATGGTCTAATGCACTCCAAATCCTAATTATTAGGACACTGGTTAATTTGCTTGTCTTAGTTGATGCAAGAAAGGTGAAGTGAAGTGACGGATCATTCAGCTCATTCGGAGCAGCCGGAAGGCACTCGTCGTGACTTTTTGTATGTTGCAACCGCAAGCTTCGGTGCTGTGGGTATGGCAGCTGTTGCATGGCCACTCATTGATCAGATGAATCCAGATCGTTCGGTTTTGGCTTTGGCCTCGACGGAAGTGGATTTGTCTTCCATCGAAGAAGGTCAGTCCATCACAGTGACTTGGCGCGGAAAGCCAGTTTTTGTACGCAACCGCAATGCATCTGAGGTTGATGAAGCAAAAGCGGTGCCGCTTGATGATCTGAAGGATCCTCAAACGGATGCGGAAAGAACGATCGAGGGCCATGAAAATTGGCTTGTTCAGCTGGGCGTTTGCACCCATCTCGGCTGCGTTCCCCTGGG
>DKOD01000021.1:4460-4613 GCA_002469865.1 Alphaproteobacteria bacterium UBA7371
CGTAAAGGGCCAGCACCAAGCAACCTCGAAATTCCACCATATGCATTTTTGAGCGACACTCAGATAAAGATTGGTTAAGGAGACACCCATGTCTGGACACGGTTCCAACTATGTACCTGAAGGAAAGATTGCACGGTGGGTGGAAGAACGCCT
>DKOD01000071.1 GCA_002469865.1 Alphaproteobacteria bacterium UBA7371
ATACGCCGATATTTGTTGCCTAACCTATGCGCAATGAATTTTGTGCTTGAAAATGCGCTTGATGGTGGGGTGAACGCATCAAGAAGTCTTGATCGGCATGGTAAGACATTATCTTTCCTGCTTCTCAGCCGCATATACCTAGAGACGCCTGAGGAATTTCTTCAAGACAACTCACCTTATCTTGACCCTCAGTTTTGTTGGGAGAAGGATTCCAACTCGTAACTATAACCTGGCTTTAGCCCACGGCCTTCCACGACATCCACGATATTTTGGGCAGCCTCTTGGGCCATGCGGGCAAGAGATTCCCTGGTAAGGGCCGCGGCATGTGGCGCAAGAATACATCTTGGGGCCTGGAGGAGTGGATTGTCAGGCAGAATAGGCTCCACTGAGAACACATCAATGGCGGCTGCTTTGAGCATGTTTTCTTGCAACAAATGTGCCAAGTCCTGCTCATGAACAATGCCGCCACGTCCACAATTCACCACAATGGCATCGGGCTTCATCAATCGCATTTCTTTTTCGGCGATCATATGTTGGGTTTGGTTTGTCAGGGGAACATGGACGGTCAGAATGTCCGCTTCGGCCAGTCCCTGATGCAAATCATGCACCAACTTAAATCCATCAATATCCGCCTGTGTGGGGGATAATTTGTTATCGTGAACCAGCACATTCATTCCAAATGCCCGGCATAATACTGCCACCTTGGCTCCGATGCGACCATAACCCAAGACCAAAACAGTGCGGCCATTAAGATCCACGGCGTCGATATTTGCCCTTGATGAATAATCATGTCGGGTTGTGTGATCCATGCGAAGGAGGTCTTTTGCGGCAGCCAACATAAACATCAGTGTATGTTCCGCCACAGATGTTGCGTTTGCAGACGCAGCAATTCCCACGGCGATGTTATGCTTTCTTGCGTAGGCCACATCGATATTGTCACAGCCCACACCATGTTTCGCCACAACTTTCAGTTGGGGCATTCTCTCCATTAATGATGCAGGAATTTTGGCCACACGGACCAGGACACCCTCCACCTCAGGATAATGTGTTTTAAGCTCATGCTCGTTCAATTCCCAGGCCTTAACAACCTCATGTTGATGACGATTCAGCAGATCCACAGCTGACAGATCTAAAAGTTCCGTAATGAGAATTTTGGCCATGATACACCTTTAATTGAGGGCTTGCGGGAGAAACAACGCGATTTGGGGGAAAAACATTACCAACAACATGCCAAGAATTTGTAGCGCAATGAATGGCAAAACGCTGGCAAAAATCTCTTGCAAGGTCACGTCTGGCGGGGCGACTGATTTTAGCCAAAAACAAGCCGGACCAAATGGCGGGGACAAGAAATATATCTGGATATTCATCACAAATAGGACACCAAACCAAACTGCGGCCCACTGGGGTTCTAACCCGAGTTCAGGGGCCATGCCTACCACCACAGGGGCAAAGACGGGCACGGTGATGAAGGCAATAGCGATCCATTCCATAAATGTTCCAAGAATAATGAGAATCCCCATCATTAAGAAAATAACACCCAATGGAGGCAGACCAAGACCGGAAAACAGAGAGCGCATGAAATCAGCGCCGCCGATGAGGTTATAGATGCCCACAAAAGCCACTGCGCCTAGTATGAGCCAAATTATTGTTCCCACCGTTGACATGGTTCCGGCCAAGGCCTCTTGGAGCAGATTCCAGTTAAAAGACAACCTGATCGCTGCAACAATAATAGAACCAAGAACACCAACGGCTGCGGCTTCGGTGACGGAGGCAATGCCTGCATATATGGAACCCATCACACATCCAATAAGCAGGACGCAGAATATGACCGCTGCCAGCTTATCCCTTGACATCGTAATGGTTTCACCGCGGATCTTGGAAACCTCTTCCGCCGTGGGCGCCAAAGATGGGTTCAGCGTGCAGCGCACGACGACATAGAGCCCAAAAAAAGTTGCCAACATCAAACCAGGAAGAAAGCCCGCCATAAACAGATCACCAATTGCTACCTGTGCGGACAAGCCATAAACGATCATAATAATGCTTGGCGGAATCAAGGTGGCGAGGGCGCCGGATGCGCAGATCAAGCCAATGGAAAGTTTACGGTCATACCGAAGCCGCAACAATTGTGGTAATGCCACCAACCCTAGCATCACAATCTCGCCGCCCATAACACCAGACATGGCCGCCAAAATCACCGCAACCACAATGGTTTGGATGGCAACACCCCCGCGAAGCTTTCCTGCAAAAATTGACATGGCATCGAATAGGTCTTCAGCAATCCCAGCCTTTTCGAGAATCGATGCCATCAAAACAAACAGCGGCACAGCAACCAGAGGGTATTTCTCCAGCAAGCCAAAGGCATTTGTTGAAACAAGGTACAAACCGCCATAGCCATAGAAAAATAAGGCAGCGAGGATGGACACAAACAGTGTCACAATCCCAAGAGGCATGCCTGTGGTCATGAGTATAAGCATGGCAATGACAATGGCGATGCTTGCCACGGCCACGGAATAGGCGCGAACATCCAGCCATTGAGATGGGTCAAATGGCGCACCTAGGGCAACAAAAAAGCTATTAATTTGCCCGAAGATAGAGTCATCCCCACCATAATGAAGACCAACAACGCCCACCAAGCGCGCAACAATGATGAGGGTGATGACTGAAATAAGTGCCTTGCCAGCTTGGCCCTGATAATGCCGGTACAAATTTACCAGCAATTGGATGACGTATAATGTGGCGCCAATGGTGAGCATGGACTTCAAAATCAAGGGCTGTGGCGAATTCCATGCCGTGCCTGCACGCTCGACAATGTCCACAGATTCAAGTGCCCTGACAATGGAATCGTCAATAAGCAGCCAAAGCGCCAGGACCCCGATATACATGGCGAACAAATCAAGCCACCACTTGGTGCGGTCGCCAGCCATGAGGTAAAGAACGTTAATTCCGATATGGCGCTTATGCATGGTGATGTAGCCAGATGAAATCATCCAGGCTGTGGCGCACAGCACCATCACGATTTCAAACACCCATTGGGTTGGGCTATCAAAAACATATCTGGAAACAACTTCATAAGCTGTGATGAGCGCAACCAATAAATAAAGCTGCGCCACAGCCAACCCAGAAAATTTGCTAATATGGTCGATAAACGTGAGGCGGTCACGATGTTCAGGGAACTGCTCCACTGGCATATCCGCCGTTGCTTTATCTTGGGAAACTATTGTCATTGCCCGCACCCCCCCGGTTATGGTGGCAGTCATGCCTGTCTTATGCCGTTTTTATTGCTTTTTGTTCCCGCAATTAAGGGACATCTACGATTAAACAACATCACAGTTTCAGCGACCCACGCAAGAAAGATATTTTGACGCATATTATTACAAAAAAGGGGGTTGCTAATCAGCGAAAACGCGAACAACGTGGTTATTGGTAGATAAAAAAAACCAATCACTACCAAGCAGGATAAGGAAATCTGGGAGATGAGTGAAGGAACAAGAGACGATCATGTCAAACATTATGGCCCTTGGGCTTGGGCGGCAGGCATTGCCTTTGGCGTCGCGATGATGGCGTTTATGTTCTACTTAGCCGACGGTTTCCTCTAACAAATAACGCAACAGTGGAGGAATAAATGTTGTTCAAATCCTTAACCATGGCTGGCGCCATAGCCATGATGGTTGTCTCGGCGGCAGACGCCAAGACGCTGAAGGTCCAGATGAGCTCGAAAGCAGGTGATTGGGCCCACCGTTACATGACCGACAAGATGGCACCCATATTGGCCACCATGTCAGGCGGGGAGCTTAAAATTGATGCATTGCCTACCAAGGCCGTTGTTCCGCATAGAGAGACAATTGATGCCGTCGCCAATGGTATTCTTGATGGTGATCTTAACGCCATTTCGTATTTTTCAGGCCGTGACCCCGCCTTCGCCATCATGGGGGACTTGATTGCAGGTTACGACACGCCGGCCCAGGTGCAGACCTTCTGCATGCATGGCGGTGGTAAGGAAATGCTGCAAAAAATATATGACAAATACACCAATGGCCGCGTTCATGTGATTGGCTGCGGTCCGTATTCCAAAGAAGCACTTGTCTCCAAGATTCCCATTAGGGGTGTCGATGACCTCAAGGGCGTGAAAATTCGTTCACCAGAAGGCTTGGCATCTGAAGTATTTCGTCGGGCTGGTGCATCTCCCTCATCAATTCCTTTCTCGGAAGTCTACACGTCACTTGAAAAGGGCATCGTGGATGCAGCTGATGCATCAGCCTATGTGAACAACACTGCATCAGGCATGCATAAAGTTGCAAAATACCCGATTTATCCAGGTATTCATTCCATGGCCACGCTTCAATTCATTATGAATAAGAAGGTCTGGGACGGTTTGACGGATGCTCAGCAAGCCATCATCGAAACCTGGTATTATCGTTCATGGACGTCACAAATGCGTGATGCAAATATTGAAGACCTGCGTCTTGTGGCCCGTGATAAGGCTGGTGATGACCTCACCGTTGTGGATTGGTCTGCAGAGGAGCGTCGTAAGTTCCGTGAAATCGCCGTAGGTGCTTGGGAAGATTTTGCCGCTAAGACACCATTGGCTCGCGAAGCACTCGACGCGCATTTGAAATACATGAAATCAATCAACTTGCTGTAAGATGTTGCCAATAAACAAAAATACCAACAGGCGGTAACACCGCCTGTTTTTTTTGGGAGCTCGTAATGGGTAAAAACAACAATAAGGGCATGCGGCGGGGGCTAACCAATTATGGGGATCAAGACTTCTCCTTGTTTCTCCGCAAATCCTTCATCAAAGGGCTTGGTTATACCGATGAAGATTTGGAAAAACCCGTCATTGGCATCATCAACACATATTCTGAGTATAATGGTTGTCATGGGAATGTTCCTGACTTGATCAAGTTTGCCCGTTCGGCCGTTTTGGCTGGTGGTGGTTTGCCCCTGGAATTTCCAACCATCTCTCTCCATGAGAGTTTTTCTTACCCCACCTCGATGTATTTGCGGAACCTAATGGCCATGGATACGGAAGAAATGATCCGTGCACAGCCCATGGATTCCTGTATTCTCGTCGGTGGTTGTGACAAAACTGTCCCTGCACAAATTATGGGTGGCTTG
>DKOD01000037.1:0-8225 GCA_002469865.1 Alphaproteobacteria bacterium UBA7371
CCAATGGCAGGGGCGGTGTTTCGGGCCTCGGGCTCCAACAGAATGCGGGCATGGACATCCATATGCATGCATTGCTCGGCCACAATGAAGCGGTGGTGTTCGTTGGTGACCAGGATGGGCCGTTCATCACTGATCTGCTTGGCCCGCACAATGGTTTCTTGAAGCAGGGAATAATCGGGATGATGAAGCGCATGAAACTGCTTGGGGTAAGCCTTGCGCGATTGTGGCCAAAGCCTGGTCCCAGACCCCCCACATAAAATGACCGGCACCACCATAAGCCACCACCTTCAAAACACAATTGCCCTTGTTCTTTCATAGCGCCGGAAAGCTGCTTCGCAAAGGTGGGTTGGGCGCTTATGGCCTAATTAAGCATTTCTTTTTGGGCATTTGAGGTGGCGGCAAAGATGGGTGAGGAATGATGATGGAAGATTTTCCAAGCATTTTCCTCAAAGCGCAGCAGGTTGGTGGTGACAATGTCATGGGGGCTTCCTGCCAAATGTTCCCGGCCGGTGGTCATGAGCAGGTTGCCCTGATGATGGTCGCCCAAATGCTCATAAGTAAGTGAGAATTGGTTGGCTTGTCCCATGATGTTGCGCCAGCTGGCCATGACTGCATTTGGCCCAACACATGGGGACCAACCGGGATGATGGCAGAATGTATCTGGCAATGGGGACCATATCTTGGCCATTTCATCCAGCTCCATGGCTGCAAAAATACGGTAAAATTCATTAAGACATTTGAGCCCAGAGTCACGATCGGCCATAAGAATGTATCCTCGCCCGGTTTGCATTCTTGACAAGATAGGCCGCTGGGCTTTTCTGGAACAGGTCTGCATCACCTCTGATGTGCTGATTTGGGAGTCCGTCACCTTGCGCGTTTTGGTTCATTTTGCCCTCTGCCCCTTCTCCCGGAAAATCCGCATCCAATTGGTGGAAAAAGACCTGAAGTTTGAGTTGTTTGAAGAAAACCCATACCTCAAATCCGACGAACTGACCGGGGCCAACCCGGCCGGTGAGGTGCCTGTCCTTGTGGATGGGGAGGCCCAGATCATCGACAGCAGGGCCATCGCCGATTACCTAGATGAGCGCTACCCCGAGACAAGTTGCATGCCACGGCTTCCCGATGATCGTGCCGAATGCCGTCGTTTGGTTGCATGGTTTGACAACAAATTTTACCGCGAGGTGACCGAACCATTATTCCGGGAGCAGATTGTCAAAATGGTGATGCGCTCGGGCAATCCTGAAGGTAAATATCTTCGTGTGGCCCAGGAAAACCTGAGAAGTCATCTTGGCTATCATGACCAATTGGTTGGTCACCATAATTGGATGTTGGGCAACAATTTGACCCAGGCCGACATTGCCGCGGCGGCCCAATTCTCCACACTTGATTATCTGGGTGTCGTGCCCTGGAATGAGTTTCCCCATGCCAAGGAATGGTATGCGCGGATCAAGTCGCGGCCATCATTCCGGCCTATTTTGCAAGATTTTCTGCGCGGACGACCCCCAGGACCCAATTACGTGAATTTGGATTTTTGACATGTTGGGTGGCCCCGAGGAATTGATCCAAAGGGCGTTGGAACTGGGTTTTGATGATGCAGGTATCGTCAAGCTCGGGCCACAGCATGATTGGTCAAGGCAACTGGATGAGTTTTTGGCCCTAGGCAGGCATGGGAGCATGGACTGGCTTGCGCGCCGAACTAATGAAAGATCAAACCCCCGCAACCTATGGCCTGAAGCACGCTCAGCATTGATGGTGGCGGCCAATTATGCCAGCAGCCACGATGTTTTTGAAGAATTGTCCCATGAGGATGAAGGCTATCTTTCGGTATATGCCCGCCGAAAGGATTATCATGATGTCCTGAAAAAAAAGCTTCGGCAGCTTGCACGAGAATATGCGGATCTTGGGCATCAGGTGAAGTTATTCGTGGACACCGCACCGCTCATGGAAAAACCATTGGCCATGGCCGCCGGCCTTGGATGGCAAGGCAAGCATACCAACCTCGTGTCCCAAAATTTTGGTTCTTGGCTTTTCTTGGGGGCATTGTTAACCGATGCCGAACTTTCCCCAAGCCCCAGCGAACAAGACCATTGTGGGTCATGCCAGGCATGCATGGATATCTGCCCCACCGAGGCGATCCCCGTGGCCTACCAATTGGATGCCGTTCGCTGCCTGGCCTATCTTTCAATTGAATATAAGGGCGTGATTGCACCGGAGTTTCGAGCGCCCATGGGCAACCGCATCTATGGATGTGATGATTGTTTGGCCATTTGCCCTTGGAACAAATTTGCGGTCATCTCCCATGGCGAGCGCGCGCAATTGCGGGGTGCAAAACTCCGCCAACTCGTCCGTCTTAATGACCAAGAATTTCGTTCGTTTTTTGCCGGCACACCCATCAAGAGGACCGGCCGAGATGCCTTTGTGCGCAATGTCCTAATTGCCATTGCCAATGGGGGTTTGCAGGATGCTTGGCCAGATGTTTACGCATTATGCCGTGACGACAACCCCGTGGTGCGTGCCCATGCCGTGGCCTGTCTCAAAATTCTTGACGTCCCAAGGGGGCAGGACATGTTACAAAGCCTGCGTGTCGGTGAGAGCGATGCAAGGGTGCTGGGGGAATTTGACCGATGAAGCTGTTTGCCTGGGGGCTTGGCTATGTGGCTGGGCGCTTTCATGAATTGACAGATAATATTGAGCTTTCTGGCACCAGCCGAACAATTGAGTCGGTCACCGATTGGCGTGGCCGTGGTGTGCGCGCCCACCTTTTTGGTGACCCAGGCAACCAAGAATTGATTGATGATGCCGCAAGGGCTGATGTTTGGTTATGTTCGGTGCCCCCGGTGAATGGTCGGGACCCGGTGGTTGATTATTGTATCCAGGCCCGGTTGCACCCGGCAGCATTCACCATCTATCTGTCAGCCACCTCGGTTTATGGGGGCAATGATGGTGGGTTTCGGGATGAATTTGCCCCCAGTGATGGCACCTCCCCAAGGGGTTTGGCCCGCAAAACAGCGGAAGGGGAATGGTCTTACCTATGTGGGGCCGCCGGGCGTAGGCTTGGTGTGATGCGGCTATCTGGTATTTACGGTCCAAGTCGAAATGCGCTTCAACGCGTGGCTGCGGGGCAGGCGTTCAGTGCCTTTCTGCCCGGGCAGGTGACCTCCAGGATCCATGTGGATGACATCGTCTCAGGGATTCATCAAATTTGCGCTGGCGCGGGCGTGGTTGGTGTTTTCAATATGGCAGATGATTATGCTGCGCCATCGGCGGTGGTGAATGATTATGCCGCCCAACTTTTGGGCATGCCCGCGCTTGAGAAGCTGCCGCCCGATGACCCCCGGTTGGGCCCGGCTGTGGCGTCTTTTATGGCAGCCAACCGGCGCATCTACGGCCGGCGACTGCGCGAAGATTTGGGTTGGTCACCCCAATACCCAAGTTTTAAGGAGGGGCTAGAGGCCTGTCTTGATGCGGATATGGTCAAGACACCCAATCAATAACGAAATATCCTGAGGGCGCGACAGGCGATGGTCACCATCCTTGATCATGGTCACCAGCACATCTTCATCTTCCAATGTGGCGGCAATGCGTGAGGGCCAGTTTGGTGGCACATCTTCATCCCGTTCCCCCTGAAGAAAATGGCATGGCATGCCAAGCTTGATTCGCCTGTCCAACAACAAATGCTTCCGGCCATCCTCAATGAGCTTCCAGGTGATCCTATATGGCTCGGGGTCATATTCGGTGGGAATCTCAATGAAACCCACTTCGTGAAGTGTGCGCTTTTGTGCGGCGGTGAAGACCGACCACATTAGGCGTTCGGTGAAGTCAGGGGCTGCGGCAATACCAATCAATCCGCGGTAATCATGGGCCTTTGCCCGGGCCAAAAGCATGGCGATATACCCACCCATGGAGGAGCCGATCAAGATGGTGGGAAGGTCGGGCAAGAGGGTGGCGATGTCTTTGGCATCCTGCAGCCAATCAGAAACACATGCATCTTCAAATTGCCCGCCTGACGCACCATGCCCACGATAATCAAAGCGCAAAAAATGATACCGCCCTTGTCTTGCATAACCTGCTAAGGCCTCCGCCTTGCTTCCGGTCATGTCCGAGCGAAACCCTCCCAGAAACATGACGTTGTGGGTTGCCGCTTCCTGGGGCAGGAATTCATGGGCAAGTTCTGGGGCATTGTCCCTGCGGAGATATTGTGTGTTCATATCATTGATCCTGTTGTTGCCGTACCAATTGACGCAAAGCATCCACATCCACATCAAAGCTCTGGTTTGATCCCTCGGGCCCGGCAAGATAGTAGGAGTAGGACCATTGCCGCCGTGCCGCAATATTGAGGTACACCGTTTTGCGGGCATTTCTTGGGAAGATTTCCAGGAGGGAGCCGTGTTTTTTCCAGACAATGTTGGAAAGCCCTGCCCCATGGGTCCCCACCACAAATTGGGCATGGCGGAAGGCTGCAACCTGGGCGGCAAAATCCTGCCAGCCAAATTCCGCAAGCTGAAACCCTTCCGATGCCATCATGTCATGAACTTCTGATGCATTGCGCATGTTGCGCAATTTGGTGGCACCACGTTTTAGGTAAAGAAGGGGGCGGCCTGGGATTTTTTTGGCAAGTTGGTCGAGATGCGGCTCCAACATCTCCATCCCTTCTTCATAGGCGTAACGATGCTCCGTGGACGCTGCTTTAATCCTGGTCAGCAATGATGCCGGCGCATGCAGCTTGTCCATTGGTCGGAGGCTCTTTGTTGCGGCAGGAATTCCTTCTGAATTGAGAATATCGACGAAAAAATCCACCGCCGGAAATTCTTTATTCGTGCAAAAAACCACCCCTTGGGCAAATTGTTCCTTATGGCCCAGACAGCATAGGACATGGGGCAGCAAAAAATCGATCAGCATGTGGTAATAATTGGAAAATGGCGGCACGGGGATGGCGATCTTTGATGTTGCCTGGGGCTTATTGATGCTTGGCATGGGGAAACAAGAGCGACCCCAACGGACACGTGTTGTCTCAAAACCCAAAATCAGGCCGGTATGTTGGTCCACCGCCCTATTGGTATGGCCATGGATGGCCACAGGCCCGGTGATGGCCGAGCGGATGTGCACCATGCGGCCAAGATTAGGGTCTTCAACCCCATCAACATTATCGATGCAAAGGGCCTGATAGGCCAATTCATAGGGCGGTTGGTCCAGGGTGAGGCATCGTGTTTCTTGTTCCAGCAGCCTCATGTCCTGGTGGGGGCCCTCATGGGAATAAAACCGCATCATGCGGCTGATGGCGGGGGCGTGATCTTCCAACAAACGGAAGAAGGCAGCGATCAGATGCTTGATCTCAAAATATTTTTTCCATGTTGCGCGGCCACGGGCCATGTCATCATTCCCAGATCATGCCAAGGGCAGGATTGCCTTAAGGTCATGGTGAAGCATAACAGAGGTGATCCGCAAAAGGCGCAAATTTGGAAATCCCATGGGCAAAAGAACATTGCTTCAACTGATACCAGCCCTTGGCGCCGGCGGCGCCGAGCGGGGGGCTCTTGATGTTGCTAAGGCTGCCATAACGCGTGGTTGGGCCTCTGTCATTGCCACCTCAGGCGGCCATCTTTTGCCCGAGGCTGAGGCAGCCGGTGTGGTTGTCATCCAGGGCCCTTTTGGGTCCAAAAACCCCTACCAATTATGGGCCAATGGCCGGCATTTGCGATCGATCATTGCCACCCATGAGCCTGACATCATTCATGTTCGTTCCCGGGCGCCGGCTTGGGCCCTTAAGTTCGGAATTGGCCGGGACCCGCGCATCGTGACGACCTATCATGGCACCTATAATGCTGGCTTTGGCATAAAACGAGCCTACAACCGGATCATGACTGAGGGCACCAGGGTGATTTGTATTTCTGCATTCATCATGCGTCATGTGGCCGATGAACATCCCGGATCCGTTGACCGGCTTCGGCTTGTGCCCAGGGGGATAAGGCTTGAGTCATTCCCTGCAACAAGTTTCAAACCACCGTCCGTGCCACGGCTGCTGTTGCCGGGTCGGTTGACCCGTTGGAAAGGACAGATGCTTTTTTTGGAGGCCCTGGCCTTGCTGCGTGGGGCAAAGGTTCATGTTCAAGCAAGCATCATGGGTGATGCCCAAGGTCGCCAGGAATACGTGGACGAACTGAATGGGGCCATTGATCGGCTTGGCCTTCGCCCAAATGTGCAACTACTTCCGCCCAGTGTGGACATGGCTTCTGCGTACCAAGATCATGACCTTGTGGTGGTGCCATCACTTGATCCAGAAGCATTCGGCCGTGTGCCTGTGGAGGCTCAGTTGGCCTGCCGTCCGGTGGTGGCGGCTGACCATGGTGGTGCCTCAGAAACCATGGGTGGTGAGGGGAGCTGTTTTTTGGTGACGCCCGGCGATGCCATGGATTTGGCCAGGGGCTTAAAGACCGCAATCACCGCCATGCATGCGCCGGATTTTGACGCCAGGCTGCAAGGGGCAAAAAACCGGGTTGCTGGTCTTTATGGCCTTGATCAGATGATCGACAAAACATTTGCTGTTTATGACGAGGTTTTGGCATGCCCCCGACCCCAGTGACCTGCCTGATTTTCCCATGCTTGACTTCCATTGGCTGACCGCCCCAAACCCTGGGGGACTATTTTTTCTCAATTTTAAGGAATGTCATGAGTGAGCAGATGATTTCGGTGGGGTTGCCTGATGGCTCCACACGTTCTCTTCCCCAGGGTGCCACGGGCCTAGATTTGGCAAAAGATATCGGGCCAGGCCTGGCCAAGGCGGCCCTGGCCGTGCGGCTGGACGATCGGCTTGAAGATCTGGATTATCCTCTTCTTGACGGGGCCAATGTGGCCATTGTCACCGAACGCGATGAAGATGATGCGCTTGAGTTAATTCGCCATGATGCAGCCCATATCCTCGCCATGGCAGCAAAAGAACTGTACCCCCATATCCAAGTCACCATTGGCCCCACGGTGAAGGACGGATTTTTCTATGACTTTCATTGCCAAGAGCCTCTGACGCCAGAACATCTTGAGGCCATTGAAAAGCGGATGCATGAGATTGTGGACCGCAATGTCACCACACGCCGCGAAATCTGGAACCGGGATGACGCGGTGCGCTACTTTTCAGAGCAAGGTGAAAGCTTCAAAGCTGAGATCATCCAAGACCTCCCGAAAGATGAGATCATCAGGCTTTATTTTCATGGGGATGAATGGTCAGATTTGTGCCGCGGGCCCCATTTGCTTTCCTCGGGCCGTATTGGCCATGCCTTCAAATTGATGAAGCTGGCAGGTGCCTATTGGCGCGGTGACCCCAACAACCCCCAGCTTCAGCGTGTTTATGGCACGGCCTGGCGCACGGAAAAGGAATTGAAGGCCCATCTTCATCGCTTGGAAGAAGCGGAAAAACGTGACCATCGCCGATTGGGTCGGGAGATGGGGTTGTTCCATTTGCAAGATGAGGCGCCAGGCATGGTCTTCTGGCACCCCCATGGCTGGATGATCTACCGCACGCTCGAGGCATACATGCGCCGGCGTCTTGATGAGGCGGGTTATGTCGAGGTCAAAACACCCCAGGTGGTCGACCGAAAACTTTGGGAAGAATCCGGCCATTGGGACAAATTCCGCGAAAACATGTTCATCACCGAGGTGGATGAAGAACATGCCAAGGAAAAGCGCGTTAACGCGCTCAAACCCATGAATTGCCCTTGCCATGTCCAAATCTATCGTCAGGGTTTAACATCCTATCGTGACCTGCCATTGCGCATGGCGGAATTTGGATCCTGCCATCGTTATGAACCATCTGGTGCCATGCATGGCATCATGCGGGTGCGCGGTTTTACCCAAGATGATGCCCATATTTTCTGTACCGAAGATCAGATTGCTGCGGAAACAGCGATTTTTATCGAATTGTTGTCCAAGGTATATCGGGAGCTTGGCTTTGAATCGTTCCGGATCAAATTCTCAGACCGGCCAGACATCCGGTCAGGCAGCGACGAAACCTGGGACAAATCTGAACAGGCCTTGCTTGCGGCCACCCGCCAGGCAGGCTTTGAGCCGGAATTAAATCCTGGCGAGGGTGCCTTTTATGGCCCCAAATTGGAATTTGTGCTGACCGATGCGATTGGTCGGGATTGGCAATGTGGCACCTTGCAGGTGGATTTTGTGCTCCCAGAGCGTTTGCAAGCGACCTATATCGGTGAGGATGGCGACCGCCACCACCCAGT